>CAZEWY010000006.1:27259-40584 GCA_964515945.1 uncultured Cellvibrionaceae bacterium | reverse complement strand
AGGGTGAGGCACAGGGATGTGTCGAATGAAAAGGAACAAGAAACTGCCCATGCCTTAGGTTGGAAAAGGCCGCTCATGAACATCAGATGCCCATGAGCGGCCAGCTTGTGCCTCGCCAACGTGTACAATGCCCATCACCATCAGTCATCCAGAAACGTCCCAAAAGTGACTCCTCCGAAATGATTCAATTGCAACAAGTGGGCTTACAGCTCGGCACCAAAATTCTGCTGGACAATGTGAACCTGACTGTCCATGCCGGACAAAAATGGGGCTTGATTGGCGCCAACGGCAGCGGCAAAACCAGCTTGTTCAAATTGCTGCTGGGGCAGTTGCAGTCGGACAGCGGTTCCTGCGAGGTGCCGCGCCAGTGGCGTATCGCGCACATGGCCCAGGAGGTTCACGCCAGCGGCAGATCGGCGCTGGACTATGTGCTGGATGGGGATACGGAGCTGCGTCGGCTGGAAACGGCCATTGCCCAGGCGGATGCGCAGGGCGAGGGTGAAACCCTGGCTCGGCTGTTTGGTGAACTGGAAGCTATCGACGGCTACAGCGCGCCGGCGCGGGCGCAGCAGTTGCTACACGGTCTGGGGTTTGTAGGCAAGGACGATACCGGTCGCGCCGTACAGGATTTTTCCGGCGGCTGGCGCATTCGTCTGAATCTGGCCCGGGCGCTGATGTGCCCTTCGGACCTGTTGCTGCTCGACGAGCCCACCAACCACCTGGATCTGGATGCGACCCTGTGGTTGGAACAATGGCTGCAACGTTATCCTGGCACACTGTTGATTATTTCCCACGATCGGGATTTTCTCGACAATGTTGTCGGTGGCATTATCAGTTTCGAAAACAAGCAACTGATCACCTACAATGGCAACTATTCCGCCTTCGAGCGGCAGCGTGCCGAACGTCTGGCGCAACAACAGGCCTCGTTTGAAAAACAACAACAGCGCATCGCTGAAATCGATGATTTCGTACGGCGTTTTCGCGCCAAGGCCACCAAGGCCAAACAGGCCCAGAGCCGACTGAAGGAACTGGAGCGCATGGAAAAAATTGCGCCGGCGCATATTGACTCGCCATTTCATTTTGTATTTCCGGTGGCGGCGAAAAGCTCACAAAACCAGATTACTTTGTCGGAAGCGAGTATTGGTTACGGCAATAAAGCGCTGGTCAGCAATATCGAACTGAGCATTCTGAGCAGCAGTCGCATCGGCCTGCTCGGACACAATGGCGCTGGCAAATCCACTCTGATGAAAACACTGGCGGGTGAAATAGCGCTGATTTCCGGCAGCAAAGTGGATGGTGCCAATCTCAAACTGGGTTATTTTGCGCAGCACCAGTTGGAGGCTCTGGACCTGAAGGCATCACCGGCATTGCATATCCAGCGGTTGTCGCCCGAGGCCAGCGAGCAGGACATCCGCAATTTTCTCGGCGGCTTCGATTTTCGCGGCGATAAGGCATTCGAACCCATCACGCATTTTTCCGGCGGCGAAAAAGCGCGCCTGGCACTCGCCATAGTGGCCTGGCAAAAACCCAACGTGCTCCTGATGGACGAGCCCACCAACCACCTGGATCTGGAAATGCGCCACGCGTTGACGGTCGCTTTACAGGGTTTTGAAGGTGCCATAGTGGTGGTGTCCCACGACCGCCATCTGCTGCGCAATACCGTCGATGATTTTCTGTTGGTGGATAGCGGCAAGGTGGTGCCCTTTGAAGGCGACCTGCAGGATTACCAGCGCTGGCTGAGTGACGCGGCCAAAGTTGAGGAAACGCAAACGACCGCGACCGGACGCGACAAAGCTGAATCAAAAGCCGATAAAAAAGAACAACGCCAACAGGCGGCGGCGCGGCGCGAGCAACTCAAACCCTTGACGCAAGCCATCAAAAAACTTGAAAAGGAAATGGACCGGTTGCAGGCCAAGCTGCAATCGATTGAGGACAAGCTGGCGGACGCCACTTTATACGAAGGTGGCCGCGCGCAGGATCTGGAACCCCTGCTCAAGGAACAGGGTCAAGCCCGTCAGGAATTGGATGACATCGAAGAGCGTTGGCTGGCCGCCAGCGAAGAGCTGGAAGAGGCCCAGACGGAGTAGTTATGGAATGGTGGCCCGCCGTCGACGTCGCATCATCCAATGCCAGGCGAGACCGGCGACAATCATTCCCAATCCCGTCAACCACGTCTGCCACTCCACCCAAAAGGCCAGGAACAGACAACTGAGCAGACCGAGAAGGGCAATCCAGCGCGGGTAGAGTCGCTGCGCGGCGGGTAGTTTTAGCGCTGCGAGATTGGTGATGGCGTAATAAACCAAGACGGTAAAGGCGCTGAAGGACCAAGTGGTTTTAATATCACCAATCAATACCAATCCCGCGACGAGCGCGCCTACGCCGAGCGTTGCCCAGGTGGGAGTTGTCGCGCTTTTATTTAAGCGCTCGAACAAGGCCGGCATATCGCGACGGCGCCCCATTGCCAGAAGTACGCGCGACAGCCCCAGAACAAGATTCAACAAGACTCCGAGCATGGCCGTAATGGCGCCGATGGCCATAAGTTCGACAAGACCAAATTTGTCGACTTGCCCTGCCGCGACCGCGAGAGGTGCAGCCTGGGTGACAGTCGCAGCGCGCAAAGCATCCGCACCGAGAATGCCGATAGCCACTGTCACTACAGTGATGTACAGAACCATGGTGACCACCATGGTGATGATGATGGCTTTGGGAATGGTGGTTTTCGGGTTGTGAACTTCCTCCCCCATGGTGGCAATACGTCCATAGCCGGTGTAGGCCACAAACATCAGCGCCGTGGCCTCGAAAAGCAGTGCCAGGTTACCGGCTGTTGTGTCGGATGCAGTGGAGAAAAAGGGCGTGAAATTTTCACTGGCAACGGCGGGTGCGCCCAGAGTCGCAAACATCAGCAGTGCCACCAAAGTAACTGAAACCACAGCGATATTGATCAGGGTCGTGCGTCTCATGCCACCCAGTACCGTCAGAGTGACAAGCACCACCGCTACAAATGCCAGGGATATTCGATACCCTTGAGAAAGATTCAGGGCGTTGAGCAGATAGCCTGCGAAGCCGAGTGCCGCTGTCGCCGCCGATGCCGACTTGGCCAGTAAAAACATCCAGCCCGCGGTAAAGCCCAGGCTGCTGTTCAAGTACCGGTAGCCGTATTCGTAGGTGCCGCCACTGACCGAATGACTCGCTGCCAGTTGCGCGCTGCTCAGACCGTTGCAGGCAGCCAGTGCCGCCGCCAGGGCGGTGGCCAGTACCACGGCGGGTCCGGCAATGCCCGCTGCAATACCAATACTGACAAAGACTCCGGTGCCCAGAATTGCACCCAATCCCATGGTAATGGCGCCGATCAGACCGATATCTCGCGTCAGCTGCGTGGTGGTTGGCTGCAAAGTGATCTTCCTGTGGCGATTGCGTAAAAAAGCGCGAACTTATCCTCGAGTGGAACTTTCAGGAGGTTGTGGAGTGCAGGAAATGAAAACTGAATTTTATCATTGAAATAAGTCAGGAATCTTGCGATGTGCTGGCGGAATCAAGTTGATTCGCCGGGTTCGAAAGGTTCGGCTTCCACGCGATTGCGGCCTGCCTGCTTGGCGGCATAGAGGCGTTGATCGGCTGCTGTCAGAAGGGACTTGTAAGGGAGATCCACCGTTGGCAGACAAGCGGCAACACCAATGCTCACGGTCACCTTTTCTTCGTTCGGGTTGAGTTTATGGGCAATATTGAGCGCCCGCACCCTTTCCAGCATTTCCTCCGCCATGTGATAGGCGCCTTCGAGCTTGGTGTTGGGCAGTATGGCGACGAACTCTTCACCTCCGTAGCGCCCGACGAAGTCACTGGCCCGTCGTCGGCAGCTGCCCAGTGCGGTGGCAATCTTGTGCAGACATTCATCGCCGACGACGTGGCCGTAGTAATCGTTATAGGGTTTGAAGTAATCGATGTCGATCAGGATGACCGAAATTTCGTTCTGTTCCCGAACCGCTCTCTGCCATTCCTTTTGCATCACTTCGTCGAACTGACGCCGGTTCGGCAATTCAGTCAAGCCGTCGATATAGGAATAACTTTTCAGTTTTTTGCGATAGCGAACGGCTGCCATGTGATTGCGCACACGAGCCATGACCACTGCCAGGCTGTAGGGTTTGGAAATATAATCCATTGCGCCCAGATCGAGACCCCGTGCCTCGTCCTGAATCTGGGCTTTGCCGGTAACAAAAATGATGGGTATTTCGGCGGTTCGCTCATGTTTTTTCAGTTGCCGGCAGACTTCATAGCCGTCCATTTCCGGCATCATGACATCCAGCATAATCAGATCAAAGGGATCGGCCAACGCCATCTCTATGGCATCTTTCCCGTTGGAGGCTGTGGCTACCTCATAAAACTCCTGAAGTACAGTGGTGAGGGCATCGAGATTTCCCGGATAGTCGTCCACCAATAGGATGCGTTGTTTTTCTTCGTCTTCAACAAGGTCGGCCTGGGAGAGATTGAACGCCTGCTCGGCGTCCTGGGCATAGGAAATTTCCCGGTGTCGCGCCTCCTTGAGTGCCATGCTGGTCGAAGCGAGTTCCAGTTGACCACCGATCCGCGCCAGAACCTCCGCGGCAATCAGCGGTTTGGTAATGTAGTCGGAAGCGCCGAGATAAAATCCCTTGGTCATATCTTCAATGGCTTCGCGCTCGATAATGACGACCACGGGGATGGTCGACAGATCCGCTTCGCGCGTAATGCGTCTGCACAGATCAAATTTCTCACCATTTGCCTTATCGGGTTCCGTAAGAATCAGGCAAGGTCTTTCGTTCTGTGCGGTTTCCAGTGCCTGATCATCGCCCTCGACATAGGTAAGCGAAAAAATTCCGCCAAGGATTTTACCCAGTTGCTCCTTCACTTCCGAACAGCCGTTCACAACCAAGATCTTGTCTTTACTACGCTTCGGCCTCATCGGTTATATCTCGGTGATTCGATAATAAAAATTTTTATACAAAAGAATAATAATAGAGCAAGATTTCTACTTCATTATGCCTAGGTGGTATTCGGAGTCCACAAGAAATATTTTGAATTGCGACATTTGTAAAATTTACTAAAGTTTTGCGTAAACCCTACCCTCCCGGTTGTTTTGAAAAGCCGGGAAACGACGTTGCGAAATGGTTACGTGCATTGAGAACGGGCACAGTGGAGCACAGTGAAAAGAGGACCGATTCGCAAAATGTGTTTAAGGTGCGAAGGGCAAGAGCAAAAAATAGGCCAGCTACTTTTTGGTGCGGAGTGGACGGTAGGTTAACGCGACAGACGGTATTTTCTTATGGGAAGTTGGCTGATGGTATTCCCGGGGACAAAGTATTTCCATCAGGGCATTTTCAGGAAACGCGAACAAAAAAAGGGGCGATTTTATATCGCCCCAAACGTCCCCGCATAAAAACAACTACCGGTAAAGACCGGCTTAGTAGACTTCAAACTCCCACAGCGAATAACCATAGCCGGTACCGCGCTCGCTGCCGACCATGCGCACATAGCGTCCGTTGCCGGAGAGGTTAATGTCATCGATGCCTCCGTCGCCAGTGGTGGTCGAATAAATGCTGGTCCAGTTGCTGGCGTCGTCCGATACCTGAATTTCATAGGACTTGCCGTAGGCGCCCTCCCAGTTGAGCAGCACGCGGGAAATCGCCTGGCTCGAACCCAGGTCGATATAGATCCACTGGGGGTCGCTGAACTGGCTGGACCAGCGTGTGCCGCTATCACCGTCGACGGCACCCTGCGCATTCCAGGCCGCACCTTCCTCCGAGGATGCCGTGGCCGGACGGTTCAACGCCTTGTTGCCCGACGGGGGCGGCGGCGTGGTGCCGGCATCGCCGTGGACTTCGATTTCAAACAGCGAATAGCCGTAGCCGGTTCCGCGCGCCGTACCATAGAGGCGCACATAACGCCCGCTGCCATTCACGGGCAAATTTTCCACGCCGCCGGTACCCTCGGTTGTGGAATAGACGGTGGTCCAGTTGCTGGCGTCGTCCGAGACCTGAATCTGGTAATGGGTGGCGTAGGCCGCCTCCCAGGTGAGTACCACTTCATCGATCGTGTAGGTATCTCCGAGGTCGACATAAATCCACTGGGGGTCACTCCAACCACTTGCCCAGCGGGTATTCAAATCGCCATCAAAGGCCTCATCGGCGGAAAGTGCTTCGCCTTCAATGGAGGACGCAAACGCGGGGCGATTCAACGCCAGATTCTCACCGGCCGGAGGTGGAGGTGGCGGCGTGGATCCATCCAGTTGATAGACTCGAACCCAGTCGATATAGACAGACGCCGGGAACTCGGCTTCGGGCACAATACCGCCGCCGTAAGTGAAACCCGAAGGCCCGCCGACACCGGCACTGAGGATCATGTACATCTGGTGTTCGAAGGGATGCCATTCGGGAAAATGGTTGGAGTATTCGGAAATGTAGACGCGCTTGCCGTCGACCAGGCGGGTGTGGGCTTCATCGTTGCCATCGGCGGGCGGAAAGGCCGCGCCATCATTCAGGTAGTGGACGTGATAGACATTGCCATCCACATGAAACTCCATGCGGTCCTGGTACCAGTCGATGCCATAGGTGTGAAAACCTGAACTGCCTGCGGTGACATCTCCCGGCGCGGGCGGGTAGCCGCCGTATCCGGGATTCCGCAAGGCGCTGCTCCAGCGCGTGCTGTACTGGCCATCCACGGCCAAAGCCGGACCCACATCGTCGCCCTGAACCGAGGAGGCGGTAGCGGGGCGGTTGAGGGCCAGATTGGCGCTGCCGGAATAAATCTCGAATTCAAACAGCGAATAGCTCCAGTCGGTGCCTCTAAAAGTGCCGTACATGCGCACATAACGACCGCTGCCGGAAACATTCAGATCATCAATGCCGCCGTCGCCGCTGGTAGTGCTGTAAATGTCGGTCCAGTTGACATTGTCATTGGAAACCTGAATCTTGTAGTCCTCGCCATAGGCGGCCTCCCAATTCAGCACTACGCGGGTAATGGCGGAGGTGATGCCCAGGTCCACTGTGATCCACTCGGGTTCATCGGGACCCTGCTGATCCTTGTAGCTGTAGTAGCCGCCGAGATGACCATGGTTCCAATCCTGGTAAAGGTTGTCTTCCCAGAACCAGGCGTAATGCACCGTACCCAGATTGTGGTAGGGAATCGAGCCGACATACTCCATGATGTCGATTTCGCCACCCTGGGGCCACATGATGTAGTCATAACCGGCCGGCACTTCATCCGGCATCATCCAGAAGGCAAAGCCCTGGCCCTGATAACGCACATCTTGTGGCCACACACGCGCTTCAATGCGGTGCCCCGGCCCCCAGGCGACCTTGCCGGCGGTGTTGATGCGGCCGCTGGTGTAGTCGCGATCTATATAAAATTCCTTGCGGGTGGTGATGGACAGAACGCCGCCATCGGCACCGCTGACACCCTGAACAAAATTGATATTTTCCGGACGATCCGTGGCGCGATCCAATTGCCCCGTGCCCCAGTTGCCGTTAACACCGGTGCCCGTCTCGATGTTCCAGATGTTCGGGTCCAGTTGCCCGCTGTTGAATTCATCGGACCACACCAGGCTTTGGCTGTAGCCGATTGCGGGAAAAATTCCCGCGGATGCCGCAAGTCCGAGCGGCAATAACCAGAATTTAAGTCTACGGCTTAATGTGTTCATAATGCTGTCCTCCACAATTAAAAGTTTTGGTGAACGTGAAAATCATCCTTGTAGTGAACTTCCTTAAAGCGCGCTCAAAAAAAAGGGCGACTGTTACATCGCCCAAGCGTCCTCGCTGAAACTTTCTTCAATGGAATTTCTTCCAGTGAAATTTCCACCTGAAACAGTTACCCGCAAACACCAGCGTCCTTAACCGGTGTTTGCGGGTGGGCTGATTTAATAGACTTCAAACTCCCACAGCGAATAACCGTAGCCGGTACCGCGTTCGCTGCCATACATGCGCACATAGCGCCCCGTGCCGGAGAGGGTGATGTCGTCGATACCGCCGTCGCCGGTGGTGGTCGAATAGATACTGGTCCAGTTGCTGGCGTCATCCGATACCTGAATTTCGTAGGACTTGCCGTAGGCACCTTCCCAGTTGAGCAGCACCCGGGAAATCGCCTGACTTGAGCCCAGGTCGACATAGATCCATTGGGGGTCGCTGAACTGGCTGGACCAGCGCGTGCCGGCATCGCCGTCGACCGCCGCCGTCGCGCTCAGGTGGGCGCCCTCGTCGGAGGAGGAGAAAGCCGGCTGATTGAGTGCCTTGTTCACGGTCGGGTCTGGTGTCGGTGGTTCATCGCCGCCATAGACTTCGAACTCCCAGAGTGAATAGCCGTAGCCGGTGCCACGCGCGGTGCCCAGCAGGCGCACATAGCGACCGCTGGCGGCAACGCTGATGTCGTCGGTGCCGCCGTCGCCACTGGTGGTGGAGTAAACGGTGGTCCAGGTGCTGGCATCGTCGGAGACCTGGATCTCATAGCTCTGGCCGTAGGCCGCTTCCCAACTGAGGACCACCTGGTTGATGTTGCGCACTTCGCCCAGGTCCACATAGATCCATTGCGGATCGCTCCAACTGCTGGCCCAGCGGGTGGCAGGATTGCCATCGAAGGCCGCCGCGGCGGACATGGCAGCGGCTTCCTCGCTGGAGGCAAAGGCCGGCTGGCCCAGTGCCAGGTTGCCGGTGGGTTCCGGATCGGTGGGATCGGTGGGGTCCGTCGGATCGGTTGGATCAGTGACATCGCCACCCACATTCACCCAGTTCAGGTTCATGGCCTCGTTGAACACCAGGCGCACCGTGTGGGCACTGCTGCTGGCGAGGTTGAGGCTGGAGGTGACCGACTGCCAGGTTTGCAGGCCGCCGGTGGCCGGCACGGTGATGTCGCCTTGCTGCACACCGTCCACCAGAACACTGATGGTACCGCCCACGGCGCTGGCTACCCGGGCGGTAAGTTCATAGTCACCGGCGTTGCCGGTCACGTTGTACTCCACCCAGTCGCCGGCCGCGACTTCACTCACATTCAGGAAGCCATTGGCATCCTCGGTCAGTTCCAGGCGCACACCGCTCATGGTGCCGTATTCCTCGGCTTCAACCAGTGAGGGCAGGGCGTGTACATTGCTGGCGCCGTGTACCGGCATATTGAGATAGATGTCGCCCAGTTCCGTCAGTATTCCTGATTGCCGATAGTCGAACAGGCCGTTGTAGGGGTGACCGTTGCGGCGTCCGGTAAACCAGGCGTAGCGCTCAACATCGGGGTCGTTTTCCATGTAATCCACGGCGTGAATCAGGAATTTCTTTTGGCTTTCCAGGGTGGTGGTGTCCTCCCAGGCGGAGAATTCCGTCATCCAGATGGGTCGGTTGTATTTCTTGAACAGGTTCACGTACCACTCGATACCGCCCACGTCCGCCATATAGGCATGGATGGAAATGGCATCGACACGGCAGTCCGGGCACACGGTGAAGAAGTCATCGAAGTAATCGATGGGATCGTAATAGGTGGTGCCGTTTTCGGTGACGCAATTGCCGCAGAAATTCATGGCGACACTGACGATCTTCAGGCCAAACTCATCGGCGATGGCTTCCAGCCGTGGCCACTCCGCCGCCGCTTGCGAAGGCGTCATATTGGCCTGCTCGATGAAGTTGGGTTCATTGAACGCGAGAATGTACTTCACGTCCGGATGCGCGGCGATATAGGCGCGCATGCCCTGCTCATCGAAAGCGCCGTTCCAGGCCATGGGCACGAACTCCACGCCGTAGTTCTGGTACACGTCCTGAATCATCAGGTCTGGCGCGTGACTCCAGTTGTACCACCAGCTAATGCCTTCGGAGATGGCCGCGAAGTCCGCTTCCGAATGGTGGCCGTAGCCCAGGCCGCGCTTGCTGCTTTTCACCTGGTTGTGGTCCGCGTCCACAAAGATGGTGCGGGAAACAGACGTGCTGACCTGGCCGTCATTGACCGTGAGGGTCACCGTGTAGGAGCCTTCTTCGCTGAAGGTGTGGCTCGGGTTGGTGCCAGTGCCGGTGGTGCCGTCGCCAAAGTCCCAGGTGTAGGTCAGGCTGTCGCCATTCACGTCGCCGGACTGGCTGGCGTCGAAGCTGACATCGAGAGGCGCCGGGCCGCCGGTGACCGAGGGCTTGATGGCCGCGGTGGGGGCGCGATTGACTACGGGACCGTCGTTGCCAGGGTCCTGCGCCAGTTCGCCGCCGGAGAGGTAGATATTGTCGATGGACAGGTCGGCGATCTCACCGGTACCCAGCAACTGGAACACCTGGCGCACGTCGAACAGGTCCAGGTCCTTGGCGATTTCCGACATGGGAACGACAATCTCGTGCCACTGGCCATCGCGGGCAAAGCCGTAGGGGTCGCTGCCGGCCTTGAAGTTCAGCCACCACTGGCCAATGTCATTGACGTTGCCGCTCTTCATGCCGATCTGGAAGTCGCCCTGATCGGTGGTTTTCATGGAGAAGTGCAGCATGGCATTGGCGTTGTCGAACGCCGTCAGGTTGAAACCGTTGCGTGCGGTCAGGCCCATGCCGTACCAACCGAGGCCGGTGGATTGCAGGTTGAGTGCGGAATTGCCTTCCACCACCGCGCCACTGGTCAGTTGCAGAGTGTTCTCCCACAGGAACAGGTCGCCATCGACACCAAAGCCGAAGTTGCCGGCATTCATGTTGGCGGGTGTTTCCGTGTAAATGCCGAAGGAACCCAGCTCCGGTGCGGGCAACTCTATGCTTTCGGACCAGTAGATGTTGTCAACGGCAATGTTCATCGCCGCCGCGGGCGCGGGGCCGGACATATTGAAAAAGGTGTTGATGGTGCCGAAATCGACATTGCTGAACTTGCTCAGTGGAATCGACACCTGGTGCCATGCGCCATCGCGCACCAGCCCATACTCTTCGCCGCCCGGTGTCAGTTCCACACTGGCGCTGCCCGCCGACGTGCTGGCGATACCGATACTGAAGGGTTCGTTGGACACCGTTTTGATATCGACATGGAGGTAGCCGTGCTGGTAGTTCTCCATGTTGTAGTCCTTGTGCAGCAACCCCATCCCCCACCAGTTGCCCGCGGCGATATCGTAGGCCAGGGCGGTACTGCCCTCGGAAGGTGTGGTTGCCATCGCGGTCATGTTGTTCCAGATATAGAGGTTGGTTCTGTCGCCCCAGTTGAGTTCACCGAACACCGGAGTGGTCTCGGTCATCACGCCGAAATTGCCGGTGCGCACATTGTCACTGGCCAGGTGCAGCTCGGTGTAGTCATTGGCGTAAAGGCGCACGTAGTCCACATACATCTTGGCCGGAAAGGGTGCGGTAATTTGTGCGGGGTCGGTAATTTGCACGAAGTTACTGCCGCCGACCGCCATGTTCATGATGATAAAGGCGGGGTTGTCGCGGAATTCCGACATGTTCGGGTCGGTAATATCCATGGTGAAGAAGGCATTGTTGTCGACGGAGATGACGACCTGCGTGGGCGTCCACTCCAGTTTGTAGGTGTGATAAGCGTCGTTCAGCGCCGGTGTCACCTGGGTGGAGGCGGAGGCGTCGGCCTGCAGCCAGTCGCTCCAGGTGCCGGACTCGTGCCACCAATGCAAGGCGCCGGACAGGGACGTGTTGGCCGTGCCGTTGTCGATGGCCTCCTTGAAGCCCGCTTCCAGAATGTCCCACTCGCCGGACTTGGGCCAGCCGTCGATGCCGAAGTTGGTACCCATCATCCAGAAGGCGGGCCACAGGCCGTTGGCCAGGTCAGGCAGCTTGATGCGCGCTTCCAGGGTGCCGTAGCGGAAAGACATGCGGCCATTGGTGTGCAGGCGGGATGAGGTGAACTGCTTGCCGCTGTGCGCTTCGCGCCGCGCCTCAATGACCAGATTGCCGCTTTCGATATAGGCGTTTTTATGGGAGGCGGTGTAGTACTGCAACTCGCCATTGCCGAAACCGCTGCCGCCGGTGGTGTAACTCCAGATGTTGGAGTTGATGTCTTCGTCATTGAATTCATCGGACCAGAGAGGCGTGGTTTGCGCCTGAAGAAAGCCGCTCGTTGTCAGGCTTATGCCTAACACCAAGTATTTCAAGGATTTAATAGGTATTTTCATTGGACAGGTCTCCATGAGATTTATTGTTGGGTGCTAGTTCGCCGGAGGAGCGGGGCATTCAAATTTTTATTGTTGAGCCCGCCATAAAATTCTGAATTTTCGGAAAGGTTTCGATACGGACCGGCTTTTCCGCAAAATACAGCATCGCATTTGACCCGCAGCGGGGCCATGGAGATACGGCAAGAGGGATTTGGAATGCGATGACAGGGACCGGAGCGACTGCGCAAGACGCTATGATTACTTACGCGCCAGTCAGTCAGCTCTGTCCCCGCGCGGCGGGACGCCTGTTGCCGGCCACAAAGTCTTTGACGACGGCGTTGAAGTTGCGGCTCACGCGCAAACGCCCGCCGCAGGTCAGGCACATAAAATAGTCGCCCTTGCTGAGCGGCTCTATGGTGTGGATTCGATCGATATTGACGATGGTGGAGCGATGTATCCGCTTGAAAGTTCCGGTATCCAGCTTGCCGAGCAGATCCTTTACCGTACTGCGCATGATATGCGTGGTTCCGCCGACATGAATGCACATGTAATCGCCAGCGGCATCTATCCAGTCGATATCCGTCTCGGGTATGGCTGTAACCGTTCCTCCATCGCGAATAATGATTTTATTGGCGGACCGGTTCCCGGTAACCAACCCCCGGGTCGCGGGCTTTTCACCGTGCAGTGAAAGTTTGTTGATGACTTCGTCGATGGCTCCAATAAGTGGTGGCTTGTTGTGGCCGGAACGCTTTGCGCCAATATGCCGTTCAATAGCGCGTTGTACCGCTCTGTGCAGCCTCTCTTCGTCCAGTGGCTTGGGAATATAATCCACCGCGTGCAGGTCAAAAGCCTCCAGGGCATATTGCTGATAGGTGGTCACGAATATCACCATTGGCATAATGTCATTCTGCAAGGCCTTGACCACTTCAAAGCCATTTTTGCCGGGCATCTGTATATCCAGAAACATCAGATCGGGGTCCATTTCGATGGTTGCATCTATGGCTTCCTGGCCGTTGCGGCACTCCGCAATAACATCAATTTCGGGAAAATCGGACAGGCAGGAT
Source organism: uncultured Cellvibrionaceae bacterium (assembly GCA_964515945.1). Classification (GTDB taxonomy): domain Bacteria; phylum Pseudomonadota; class Gammaproteobacteria; order Pseudomonadales; family Cellvibrionaceae; genus CAYQQJ01. The sequence continues at coordinate 27,465 of CAZEWY010000006.1, read as the reverse complement.
TTAATCAGAGCCAATGCCAGAGGCTCATCATCCACAAGGATCGTTCTGAGTTTTATCATGGTATTTACCTCTTACTGCTTACGCCCTTAATGCCTGTCCCTAGGCAACGGCTTCGCTGCAAGCGTCACCATCCATTTTCCCGATCTCATATTCGTCGGTGTCATAGGGAATAAGAATGGAAATCCGCAAACCGGAGGGTTCAACTC
>CAZEWY010000006.1:0-27249 GCA_964515945.1 uncultured Cellvibrionaceae bacterium | reverse complement strand
GAACCCATGGCAATCGCCATAAAGTGTCTGAAGCCGCTCCAGGGTATTGCGCAACCCGACACCGCTACGCAGCCCCTGTGTATCTTCATCATTTTCCGCGCTGATGCCGGGGCCATTATCGATAACTTCCAGCAGAAGCTGTGAATCCACTACGCGGGAATTGATGGTAATCACGCCGCCGGTTTCACTCGCGGCGATGGCATATTTTATGGAGTTTTCGATCAGGGGTTGCAGGATCAACCCGGGAACCAATGCATGATTAGCCTGCTTTTCAACGTTGAAGTTGACTTCCAAGCGATCTGAAAAACGAATGCTCTCGATACCCAGATAAATCCTGAGGGTATTGATCTCGTCCTCCAGTCGCACGCGCTGGGCGGGATTGTAGTCGAGTGTGTAACGCAAAAAATTACCCAGTTTTGAGATCATACCCGTTGCCTTTTCCGCCTGTTGCAGTCGAATCAGCGCGTGTATCGCGTGCAGGGTGTTGAACAGAAAATGCGGGTTGATCTGATAGCGCAGCATTTTAAGCTGGGCTTCCCGAGCAATGGTTTCAGCCTCCAGGCGCTTGATCTGTTCTTCCTTGGTCAGGGCGATGTCGCGCAGGCGTTTACTGTGTTCCACTTCCAGAAGGCGATAATATTTCATGCCGTGATACAGCGCCGACCAGCATAAAAATATATAGAAGGCACCAAAATACCAACCGCCAAACTCCTGCCATATACCGCTTTCCGACGTCAGCCAGACATAGGTCACTATACGTATTCCGGTCCAGACGGCGGACGCCGCACCAGCCAGACACAGCACCAGAAGCATGCGCAACAACAGCGGGAATTTCCAGATGAGGGAATAAATGCGGCCGAGCGGGACCGACAACAATAGACCCAGCGCCGCCTGCAAAAACATGTGCTCGATATAGAGCCATTTGATGGTGTTGTACCACAAGGTCATGCCAAGAAAGGGCACCACCGACAGGCAGAACCAGAAAACGAACTGGCCCAGCCAGTATTGGCCAGTCGGATGACCGAGAATGCGGCCTTTTGGTGGAGGTTTCTTGAACATGGTTATGCCTTTATTATTTTATTAGCCCAACATACCACGACTTTATCAGTGCGAGTGTGATGGGCTTAAATCAATGTGCAATAAGACACGATTCCATGTAGCGATTACGTTTAGAAATACCTTCACCTCTCGGGAAAGTCTTCCCCGATCAGCATGAATCTCTGTGCCTGCTTGGCCAGCGAATCATTGACTCGCCATGCATCGCCCATGGGCAGGCTGTATTGTCGAATGGCGTCTTCGGTATAGTCTACGCCGACCCCCGGCTTATCCGGCATCTGATAATAGCCGCGCTTTACGATAGCGGGATTTTCGAACACGCCCTGGTGCAGACTGCGCCCATCTTCCGCCACGTATTCAAGAATATCCTCGCGACCGGCGTTGTTGGTACTGCCGAACAGCGCTTCCTTGATGGCCTGGATATGCCGCACACCTTCGCACAAGCCAATACCGCCCGCGTGAGGGCAGATGCGCACGTCGCGGCCCTCCATGCGCGCCTTCTGGGCGAGAAGGAGTATCGTCAGATGGTCTCCGATACCGCCGACGCGGCTGTAGTCCATCTGTATGACATCGATGGCGCACTTGTGCTTTGAGTCCGCTGCTGGCCCAAACAGCAGGTCCTTGAAAATAACGGGTATTGCAGCCTGTTCGCCGGTTGCAATGGGAACCTGGAGCGGTGGCTCGAATGCCTGGAATGATTCCCGCAGTTGCTGTTGGATATACCTATGGCCCAAGGCGCTGTGAGCGCTGGTCGGTTCCTCGAACCAGTCCAGAGTAAATTGCGGGTCCGCCTGATAAAGTTTTTGTGCCAGTTGCCGAATAAACACAACCGCCGAGTGCGTATCGAAAACCTGATTGCTGTCGACCGCAACCTTCATTTTTACCGGTCTCTGGTCCTGATCGCGAATGGTGCTAAAAACCCGCAGTAAACGCTCAACATCTTCATCGGCGGCTTCCATTGCCAGCTTGTCCAATTGGTTCCGGTCAAGGACTTCACCGGCATTCCCGGCGGCGTATCTTGCCCTTGCATAGCCTGTACCCACCTTCACTTTTATCTGCAACCAGCCATCGCGGATCATTCGTTGGGTCTGCTCGACAAGCTCCTGCCGACCAAGCCCGCTCCAGCCCACGGTGTTGTAGGCGAGCAAACCCAGCTCGCAGATGTTTTCGATACGCTGCTGCTTGCCTGTCTGGGCGGAGGCAAGCATGCTCAGCGCCTCGGCGGGGGAGAGCACGTCGCCAATCCACTCAAAGTCGATAAATTGCAGTATGTCTTCCGGCGCCATGTCCACAATCAACCGCCAGGCGGGCAGCCGCTGGTATTTCGCGGTCAGATCCCAGAGCACATTGATGACAGCGCCAATAGCCATGCGCGAGACACCCGCGCCGCCCAGCCAGCTGTAGTCCGAATCATGCAGCCAGGCGCGGGAGAGCTTGCCCAGATTGCCATTGAGATGAAGTTCATCGAGCCGAACGGGATTCTGTCGATCCAGCAGAAAACGCTGGGCAACGCTTTCCGTAAACTCACACATTTCGCGCAGTCCGTGACCATTGGTAAAAATAATGCTGCTGCCGCGCAAGTCTGGCTTGTCGGTCTCGACTTCCAGCAATGCGTTGGCATAGGTGGGGCCGCCCTGAATCATTCCGGGCTGAATCATATTGCGCGCATCCCCACCGAAGCCCGTGGGTGGTGCAGCGACAGGAAGAACGTCAAAGGATTTTATGGCAACCATCTATGATATCCGCTATCCGCCGGGAGTCAGAAACCTGGAGACTTCATTTATTCGCCCAAAGAGCCTTGGCGCTCAGCTGCTTTCTGAAAATATCCGGAGAGGCCGCGGCCAGTCTTTCGTGCAATTTCAGAGTCAGGAAGTTGACGTAAGGCACACTCAAATGAGCTTTATCCCGGTACATAAGTGTATTGTTGAATACGGTGGTGCAGGTATCGGGCGTACAGAGAAAATCCGACATATCAACCAGTTCCAGGTTGCTGAGCTTGTCGCGGTACTGAAGAGTGGGATCGACTTTCAGCAGGGCTTCGGTCCGCGGCTTGGAGCAGGTGAGCGGGTTGTCCTTGTTGCGCGCAATACAGTGAGCCACATCAAAAGGAAACTGCGGGTTGTCGCGGATACCAATCACTCCCAGGCCGTGGTCGGCGAGAAGTTGCCACTGTGCCACATAGGCCGGGGGAACATACTCATCCAGCTCGCCCAGGGCAGAGCGCGTGGAATTGGTGATCACTACCAGCGGGCGCAGCTCGATCAGTTTCCGGATAACCCGCTTGTTCCACTCAACGCAGGACGGGTGCGAATTCTCGAGTGCGCCGAGAGGACAGTAACTTTTGGTGATATTCAGGATTTTCAGATTGAGAGACCGGCCTATGGTATCCAGCGCGGGCAACCATTGCGTGGCATGCGAGCCGCCCACCAGGGCGATGGATGAGCTGGCCTTCGTATCGCCGTAGGCACAGATAATAACTTCCGGTCGGGCTGCTTTCTGATGGCAGGAATCCGGGTAGGACTCGGGAAGCACGGTCTTCACCCTGACGAACTGTGCGAAGGGTATGTCGCGCGCATCGTATTGCGCTTGTATGGACGTCATTTCGAAGTAGGGTAAGGCCAGATCACGCTGCAGCAGTGAATGAACGTGGAGTTTCCAGGCCGCCGGCGTAGCTATGGCGGGCACAAAAAACAGAACGCCGATCAGATAGGCCACTCGCGGATCCTGCTTTTCTGTTCTCGGCGTCCGGAAGGCATCTTCGATAAAACGCTTGGATATAACCGCCAGTACCAGGGCGCCGGCAATAATCAGCAGGCCGCCGGGGATACTGACCTGGCTGGCGCCAGTGGAATCCAGATAAAACACCAGTAACGGCCAATGCCACAGATAAATACTGAAGGAAATTCCTCCGAGAAAGGCGAAATAGCGGTTCGACAAAAACCGGCCAATGCGCGAGTTGTCGCCCTCGCTGCCCGATAGAATCAGCAGTATCGCCGCTGTCACCGGTAGCAGGGACACATAGCCCGGGTAGTGCATGGTGTCCGGCACCACCAGGCCGCAGGCCAGCAGTGCCACCAGGCCGATAAATCCGATCAGGTCTCGCCAGTTCCTGCCGATTTTCAGGTAGGGCAGAAGCATGGCGACCAGCACGCCCAGAAAGAATTCCCATGTCCGGGCAAAGGGATTGAAATAGGCGGAATCCGGTGTTTTGGCGGTTATAGACAGCGAGTAGAAAAAGGACAGCATGACGATGCCGCCAACAACCGCCATCAACGGACAAATGGATCTGAACTTTTTCGACAGCGCGCACCCCGCCATAAAGGCCAGGGGCAGCAGGGCGTAAAACTGAATCTGAATGGACAGAGCCCAGAACTGCTGAACCGCACTGGGCGGCTCCTCCCGTGCGAGATAATCGACGGAGGAGTGCATCAGGTGAATGTTTTCCAGGTGAAGCGCACTGAAGATGGTCTGGTTCACCAGGTCCAGCCATCGGGTTTCGGGAATAAACAGATAGCCCAGAAGCAGGGTGAGCAGAAGAATGGTATAGGCGGAGGGCGCTATCCGCTTGATGATTTTCCCCCAGAAGACGAACGGCCTGATAACGCCTTCAATGGCGGCCTGACGCAGCAGCAGGCTGGCCATGAAAAATCCGGATACCACGAAAAAGACATCCACGCCGCCGGAGACACGATTCAACCATATGTGGTAAATCATGATCAGCACGGCGCCAATAGCGCGTACGCCCTGGATATCCTGTCTGTAAACTCTGGCTGAATAGGGTGCGAAGACTGTGCTCACCGACTGTTTCCTTGTCTCGTGAATGTGTGAATACAAAAAAGCTCCCCTCAATGGCTGCGACGAAAGGTTTTAATAAGTATTGCGGGACAGGCATGACTGCTCGTGGCAACCATTGACACAGTGAGACAATGAGAAGGCCTGAAAAATTCCAGGCTCAAGAAAAAACAACCTTGCTTGCGGCGCCGCGATGGCAGCGCAGCTTTCATCAGCCGGTTATACGGGGGCGGGTGCCATGGCCCATTGTGAACGCCCTGATCGGTGGGCCATGATGAAAAACAGGGCGGCAGTCACCAGAAGTGCGCCATTGATGGTCATGGCCATATTCCCATTAGCAATAGCCATGTCTGTCAATTGACCCCACCTCCGGTTATGCTGGATCCGATAATAATGACTCTGAAGGCCACCGCCATGAAAATGTCCATTGCCCTCCTGTTCTCCCTGTCCTGCATGTCCGCTTGCGGCGACACCAGCGGTCAAGCCAGTGACTCACCTGCTGAGCGCGACGAATCCGCAATACTGCTTGTGGCCTCCTCCAAAGCCGTTTGTCAGGGCGTGATGCAGCAGTTGTGCTTGCAGGTTCGGGCATCCAATGGGCAGGGTGCTGACGAGCAGAGGTCCAGCGGGGAGGGGTATGAATTCCTGTATGACGGGATCGCGGGCTTTGAATTTATCTGGGGGCACAGCTACCAACTCCAGATTGCAATGGAACCCCAAAAAGGGGCGCCCCAGGACGCCGCGACCATGGAACGTCGACTGGTTAAGGTGAGAGGGGATAAAGAGGATCCTGCGGGTGCAGAATATACCTACTCGGGAATTGCCTTGAATCCCTACACAGTGACTTTTGATCAAGGCCAATATCGTTTTCTGGGGCAGGCATTTGTTTGTCGCGATCAGAAAAGCTGCAAAGCCCTTGCGAAGGCGCACAAAACTTCTCCTCAGGCAGATCTGGTTTTCAGCTATCTCGGGAATGGCGATATCGAACTGGTCAGTTGGAAATGACCGAATTGATGTGATGCGGAAAACAGGTGCCCCTGTCGGGGCACCTCGGGGATCAATTGGAAGTGATTCTGAACCAGTTGATGTTCCAGCCGCCGGCCTGGGCATAGATGCCGAAGTCGTAGGTGCCGGCCGTGATATTGACCGTATGGGATACGGTTTGCCAATTCTGCCAGCCGCCAGTGCTGGGGATGCTCCGGGTGCCCAGAACAATGGCTCCACCGTTCAAATCCAGGCTGAGCGTGCCGCCGCCATTCAAGCTGGCAATGCGGTATTCGATCGTGTAGCTGCCGGTGGTGGGGATATTGATGCTGGCATAGGACATCCAGTCGCCGGTATCAATCCAGCCCACATTCAGGTTGCCACCTTGCGGATCCTGAGTCGCTTCCGTTTGCACACCGGACATGTAGGTGTAGCTCTCGGCTTCCTTCTTGATGTCCACACTCGGTGAACCGCTGACAGGAACCAGTTCCCAGTGCGAAGATGTCTGATTGTCATTCTGCCACTGCTCGACATTCGCACCCGTCGCTGTACTATCGCCGGCAATTTTCACACTCTTGCCGCTGTGCATTGCGATCAACTGATGATACTGGCCGTCCACCGGCAGCAAAACGAACTGCTGGTTCAAACCGCCGCCATAAGTCCACTGGTGCACATTGGCGCCGTTGCCATGGTTGACCTCGGCAATGTCGATAGCCTTGTTGCTGTTGACGTTGCGAATAACGTAAGCGCCGTTTCCTAAATGGGTGAACTCAAACTGCTGGGCGGTGGAACCATTGAAAGTCCACTGCCAGATGTTGTCGCCATCGTCGAGACCACTATAGGCTACATCCATATAAAGGCCGCTGTGACGGTTTTTCAGGTAGTAAGTGCCGGACAGACTGGTATCACCATCGGCCCGCAGGTAAATGGATGAAACAATGTCATTGAACCCGTTGTCGGCAATGCAGCTGTCGCTGGTGGTGGCGAGATGGGAGTTGCCATCGAGATTTGCGCCCTCATAAAAGCGCGCCACAAAGCCGGGCGCCAGCGTGAAGGAGGACATGTCGTTGTCGACAAAACCATACTGCGTCAACTCTGACAGTGTCAGACCGCCCACGGGTGGCAAGCCAACCTGATAACCGTCGAAGGGACAATGCTGGAATACTGTCAGCGGCCCATAGCTCGGACCGGCAGTGTTGCCATCGCCGTAAATGGTCACGATTGCGGCAATATCCTTGCTGGTCAGGCCGCTGCCCGTGCCCAGCGCCGAGGAGGGCACGCCCGGTATCAGCGATGTGATGGTGGGCTGGCCATTGCTGCTGAACGCGGTGTAGCCGTAGTGCATGATGGAGTAGGGGTCGTAGCTGCCAACGGTTGAGGTAACCGCGCCGTGCTTGTCAAAGTTGTGCTCGTGGCCCGCGCTGATATTTTGCCAGTTGATCTGCACATAGTTGTCGCGGTCACTGCGGGACTGCTCGTGGTAGAAACCCAGTGCATGAATCAGTTCATGGGCAACCGTGTCGGTCCAGGCGCAGCCGTTGCCGATGGACACTTCCTGGCGTCCACCCTGACGGCCTACATAAGACCAGCAGCCGCTGCCTTTAATAAACTCGACGTAATCCGCTTCGTTGCTACGCGGCACAAACTGCACGCCGGAATTATTGGAGATCAGTGCCATGCCGGAGAAAATTGCGGATTGATCAGCCTGTGAGTTGGCGCTGATCACATAGGGCACGGTGCTGTTCGGCCAGGTGGTATTGCCGGACCAGGCGGCTTCCGCCGTCATATCGTCGCCGTCGTCTGCATTGACATCGGCAACAGCCAGATTCGGTATACCGTTGACCTGCACATCCTGGTGCGTGCCCACCACCACATCACCTTCAATAACGGCCTTGTCGCCAATCAGGTAATAGCGTTTTTCGGTGTAATCCGGTTGATAAAAGGTGCTTTCCGCATAATCGCTGAGTACGGCCTCATTGATGTCCGATATTGCGGGTGCGGATTGACCCAGTGCGAGCTGACTCGCGCTGAGGGCGCAGAGCGCCAGGCATAAATGCTTGAATTTCATTCTGAAACCTCTCTTATTATATTTGGGATTCATACTGAAGCCGGCCCCTTTGCATAAGTCGGAGGCCTGTATCAGATGAAGTGGGTCGAATAAACCGTCACCAAAAGGTTACGCGCTGGTATGGCGCTATCCCGGTGACGTTTTATTGCTCTCGCGGCTAGAGGTTTTTCTAATAAATTTTATTGTTATGTTAACTTTCTCGAAACGAAATTATTTCATCCCGTCAGAGACCTGCGGAAAGTAACATTTTAAAAGAAGCCATGTACAGGCTATTGGTCTCAGGATGACGTCCCACTATTAACATGGGACTTGTGGAAGTCCCAATATCATATGACGATCTTTTCTGCTTCCCGCAAAAGGACATCCTCCTTGATGCTAATGCCGAGTCCCTTGCCTGCAGGCGCGGTCATGTAGCTGTCCTTCACCAGAATGGGTTCTTCAATCGCGGCGTTGCCAATGGGATTATTGCCAATCCAGTATTCACTGACGATGGTATTGGGCATGGCAATCGCCAGGTGTGCGCTGGCGGCCACGTGAATGGCGGAGCCGATACTGATATGGGGCTGAAAGCCGAGGCCAAAGGCATCGGCCAGTTCCGCGATACGCCGGCATTCCGTTATACCGCCGGCCCGGCATACATCCGGTTGCACTATATCAATACCCTGATTGCGAATCAGTTCGACGGTTTCATAGCGGCTGGCAATGGAATCCAGCGCGATGGGTATGTCCAGGGCTCGGGCGAGCATGCCGTAGCCCTCAACATCTTCCGGCGGTATCGGCATTTCGAAAAAGACGACATCCAGCTCTTCAAGCATGCGCCCGAGTTTGAGAGCCTGGGCCCGGTCATAACTTCCAGCCGCATCGGCATACAATTGAAAGTCGCTGCCCATGGCAAGAGAAATCGCTCGCACACAGCGCATGTCCCCTTCCAGACCGCGTCCCAACGCAATTTTGACGCCCGTATAACCTTGCTCTCTCAGGGATTTGACCTCGGCCACCAGTTCATCAACAGCCTCCTGGGGCGCGTCGCGGGATACAGTCGCGACTCCGGAAGCGTAAACCCGCACCCGCTCCCGGGCAGCACCGCCGAGCAACTGCGAAATCGGCGAAGCGCTGACCTTGCCAATGATGTCCCACAAGGCAATGTCCACGCCGCTGATCGCCTCCAGATAAAACCCGGCGCGGTGGCCACGGACGCGCATGCCGGCATACATTTTTTCCCACAACTGCAAAACGTCGCGGGGGTCCGCGCCCATGACGACAGGCTTGAGCAGGCGCTCGACAATCTGCGCGGTGGCTTGCGGGGCGACGGGGGCCTTGCTTTCTCCGTAGCCGACGACGCCATCATCGGTGGTGATCTTCACGATCACGGTATCAATGGTTTTGGAGTAGATGAAGCTGCGCCGCTTGGGCATGGGGTATTCGGTGCTCAGCTCCGGGTTAACGCTCAACTCAGCCCCCCAGGCGCGGCTTCCCCAGTAGGCTTTGGTATCTACATGCTTGGCGGTAACCGCATAAGTTTCGATGCTGACTATTTTCACGAATTCTTTTCCTTTCGCGTTTTCAGGATTTCGCCACTGGTTAAAGCCAATAGCAATGGGCCCTGACCCCAGGCAAAAATGCCGAAGGGCCGGGTCGCATACATTTCGAGTTGACCGACAGGCGTGGCATCACTGACCAGCCCCAAAGCGCCATGGCTGTCAATCAAAGCTGGCAGTGCCGCAAAAGCCTTTTGCGCCATCTGTTGATGCTTCCCCGACAACTTAAGGCCTTCCAGTTCCGCATCAATGAGTGCATGGGCCACCATAGCCGCAAGGGTGGATTCCTTGTAGCTGTTGTGGTCGATCACCGTGCGCCACAAGCCATCGGGCAACTGGAAATAGGCCAGTCCGTCACATAGCGCTTCCAGCCTGTGCAGAATCTCACTTCTCTTTGGATGAGCCTCGGGCAAATTCAGCAGAACATCCACCAGCCCCATCAATGCCCAACCATTACCCCGCGCCCAGTATTCGCCGTTGCTGCCGCAATCCTGCTCGTAACCGTGCTTATAGAGGCCCGAAGTTTCGTTCTGTAACAGCCGCGAATAAGCCAGCAGTTCATTCACGCCCTGTTCGATATAATTTTCCTGCCCCGTCGCAACACCGAGCCGCACCAGAAAGGGTGGTTCATTGTCCATGCAATCAACCCAGATCTGATGCCGGAAACCGGGGTGCGATGGACGGTGATAGCGAGCGCCGCTCTTGTTACAGGGAAAATGCTGGTGCAGGTCCGCGAGCGTTTTTGCGGCTTCGATAAAACGACTGTCACCGGTGCGCTGCCAGAATTCGATCAGTTCCCGCCCCGGCCCGACATGGTCCTCCGAGCTACTGGCCACTCCGCGTCCCAACCAAGCGCGCAACAGGCCATGGACAAAAGCTTCAGGCGCGGGATCCTGCAGAAACTCGCCCGCGCGCATCAGTCCGCGCAGGGCGATGGCTTCTCCAAAACCCCAGACGCGGTAATTCAGGTTCATGGTGGTCTGTACGACCGCATGCAGGAGAGGGTTGTGCATATATTTTTTCTCCGAGGGCGTGGCAATATAATTCTCTGTTGTTGCAGCACAAACTCTGAGACATGAATCCGGTGGTTACTGCCGTGACCGTCACCAGCATGGCCGCTCTTTGGCGTCCTGCCATCGCGGCACTAGTGCATCCTGCACGTCGGATGCTGGTGCAGAGCCTACAGGGATGTATTTACGGCGTGTCACGGCAGTAACCACCGGATTCGTGTCCGGCATTTAACTCCGACTATCAATAACCAGGCCGTTGGGTTTAACGGCACTGACATGCTGAACATCCGTAAATAAAGTCGCTTCGAGTCTTGTGGAAAGCGATGCCCCTGGCTGTAACACTATGGCCGTTCCATCTTCCACGGCCTCGGCCAAAGACGGTAGCGCGCAAGCTGGCTCCAGCGCGACTATGTATTCACTGCCATACCAGGGATAGTCATCGCCCCCGCCGAGTACTTGCCAGAAGCCGAAGATGGGAAACACTTTTGCATCCCAGCGCAACGCGAAACCCAAATTGCGATTGGCATTAACGAGTGCGGCCCAACTGTCGGAAAATTCATCGAGCAAAATAAATTCATTGGTGTTTGACTCGGGCCCCGGCAAAACACTCGCATCGATAACCTCATCATTGAGCCCTTTCAACAGCGGCCATGGCGCTACCTGCCGGGGTTGATAGCGACTGTTTGCCGGCGACAGGTCCCCGATAGTCGCCCGACAGGGCGGAAGAAACAGTTTGCATCCCGGCTCGAGAAAAGGTGATCCAAAACAGGGGTGATGACCGTAAAGCACCTCGACCGGCTGAGCGGCGTCGCTGCTGATGGTTTCATCAAAAACCAAAGTGCCCGAGCCACGGGTTAGCGTAATGCGCCTTTCCATATGCAGGGGTGTTCGGCGCAGGCGGGTGGAAAAAACAACGGTGATCGATTCCGGCGTGTCCTCTTCAATCTTCACGTCCCAGCGCAAAAATGCGGCTTCACCGTGGAACCCATATTCCGCTCCCCGGTGCTGGCAGGGTTTGGGACCATTCGGCAGCATCACATACCAGCCGCCTGGAAACAGATCGCGGAACTGCCCGGCGGACAGCGGCGATGATGGCGCGTCATGGACATCGGCGAGACCTCTTGCCGACTGCCACATCAGTTCGGTATCCGTCGGCTTGTGTGTCAGCTCCAACAGGTCCGAACCTTTATCCGCGCAAAAAACCGCACGCAGTATTTCGTTTTCCATGGAAATGCAGCGGTGGCCGCACCAGATGTAATCGCGAATTCGGCAATGAGAATTTCGATGGGGGCGGTGATAGGTCATCAGGGGCGCAGGGCTCATGTGGGTGATCTTTGAAGCCGATTAACCGATTACTTGCGGTTAATGCTGGCGCCGCCGTCGATAACCGAGGTGGTGCCCGTGATCCAGGAGGCTTCATCGGAAGCCAGAAACAGGGCCAGGTTGGCAATGTCTTCCGGTGTGCCGAGGCGGCCGAGTGGGTGCCGTTGAATATTGGTTTGACGCGCCAGTTCCGGATCCGGAAGGCGCTCCCAGGAAGCTCTGAGCAGAGGTGTATCCACTGAGGCAGGGCAGATGTTGTTCACGCGCACACCCTCGCCGGCCAATTCCAGCGCGAGGGTGCGCATCGCGGTATTAAGGGCGCCTTTGGACGCCGCGTAAGAGGCCAGGCCGGGAGCGCCTACAATACCCGTGATCGACGATATGAACACAAAGGAACCCATGCCGCGCTCACACATGGCCGGCGCAAATTGTTGTGCGAGTTGCATGGCGCCGAAGACATTGACCGTCATGATTTTCTGAAAGCGTTCCAGTTGCGCGGAGAGGGTGTCTTCAAAATCCATGGCGGCCGCGCAATGCACGACTACGTTCGGATTGCCCAGGCGTTTTTTAATGGTGGCCGAGCAGGCGGCGATCTGTTCCGGGTCCCCGAGGTCGCAACACAGATTGAGTTCACCGGCCTGGGGCTCTACCAGATCGAGGCCGGCCACGCGGGCGCCCTCAGCCGTGAAGCGTTCACATATCGCACTGCCGATGCTGCCAGCGGCACCGGTCACTACGGCAAGTTTATTTTCCAGGCGCTTCATGCTGTTTCCTCTTGTCTTTGGTATTCAGGCCATTCACTCCGCGGGGCAAATCCCTTCACCGATTATGGGGCCGGTATAGCTCGGTAAAACGTGCCGCTTTATCGCCCAGGGTATTCATGTCCATTTCGGGACGAAAGAGGGAGGAGCCAAGGCCCACTCCCGTGGCGCCCGCGGCGAGAAACTGCCGCATATTGGTCAGGTCGACGCCGCCGACGGCCAGCAGTCGGCAGTGGGCGGGCAGGACTGCGGGTAAATGCCGAAAAAAACTGGGTCCCAGGGATTCTGCCGGAAATACCTTCAACACTTTCGCTCCGGCGTCGAGTGCTGTTATCGCCTCGGTGGGCGTGGCAATTCCCGGTACAGGCTCGAGCCCCAGTTCCAAGGCCCGACGAATGACCGCCGTATTGACGCAGGGGCTCAGTGCAATTTCCCCGCCCGCGGCATGGACCTTTTCCACATCCTGTTCCGTCAGCACTGTGCCGGCACCGACCGTCAATTGCCCGCTGAACCGGCTGGCGATCTTTTCGATACTTGCAAAAGGGTCGGGGGAGTTGAGGGGGACCTCGACAATTTTTATTCCCTGTGCGAGCAACACCTCGACAACTTCAATGGCGTCGTCGGGCCTGATCCCCCGCAAAATTGCGATGAGCGGCATTTCTCTCAGGTTGGCCAGAAATTTTTCAGAGTTCATGAGTGGCCTCCATTTCCCGATTCTTCATTTTCCCATAGACGGCAAGAAACCCGGCAGTGGTCGCGCGGTGGCTGTCGGTCGTCGTTGAATCCACCTTGAAGTAAGCCAGCGCTTTGCTGTAGAGATCTATCAGCTTGTTGGCGCCAATAATGTGGACAGGCCCGCTCGCACGGGTCCAGTCATTGAGCGCCAGAGCGTCGACAATTTCGGCACCTATCAGCAGCCCGCTGACAAAACTGCTGGCATCGGCGGTGGAGAGTTCCTGGTGCAGACTATTGGCGCGCACGGAAAACAGATGCCGCGCCAGACCCGTTTGTTCGGCACCCAGCGTCAGGCCCCGCTGGAATGACGTGCCGTAGGAAACGTCGGACGTAATATGGTGACGCAGCAGGCCTTGCTGTGACAGCAGGGCGAAAATTTCGCCGGTCATTGCCGTCGAAAAATGCTCAATACGTCCTTTCTTCAACAGAGCCCATTTCGAATGGGTGCCGGGCATGACGCACAGCCCGGAGGTTTTGCTGTCGTCGGCCTGTAGTGCCGCCCAACCGACGGCCTGGAGTTCCTCCCCGCGCATCACATCCCAGCCGGTGGCGGTATTGTGGCAGCGAACACCGGGAACAATATGCAACTGAATGTCGTCGACTGTCGTGGTGGTGATGGCCGCGGCTATGTCCGCTGTACCCACGCCGCAGGAAAGGTAGGGCGCTTCAACCAGCCCCAGACTGGATCCCACCATGCCACAGGCGAGGATGTTGGTACTGGCATTGCTATCGGCCCAGTGATCACGCAGCCGGAGAACTTCCTCGCGCATCGCCTCTCGCGTCAACTTGCCGACGCCGTTCTCTGACGAAAAGCTGTCGCAGACAGTGCCGCTGTCGTCCAGGAGCTGAGCCCGAAAATTACTGGTGCCCCAGTCGATGACTATGAATTTATTGCTCACAAGGGTTCCCGAATCATTGAAATCTGAGTTTTGTATATTGGTGCGATAATAGCACTGTTAAATTCGGTTCGTCAATTTCATGTACAGGTCATTTGTCGCAGCTTTAATCTATATAAAATGAGCAAGCATTTCGGGGGAAATGGTCATTCCCCGCTGTGTGAAAGATCTTCCATATCTTGCAGCTTCCAATAATGGTGTTATTATAGCAACACATAGGGCGAGCAATATGTGCTCTCCCCCGACCGATGTAATGAACCAATGGTACCGCTATGTCTGATTCAAGCATTCTCACCGGCGCTTTTCCGGTAATCCCCACCCCTTTTCATGACAATGGTGAAATAGATACCGCGAGCCTGGAAAATGTGATCGAAGCCATGATCGCCGCCGGCGTGAACGGTATGGTGTTTCCCGGTCTCGCCAGTGAGTATGCGGACCTGACCCGGGAGGAGCGTCTGTCCACCACGGCCATGATCGGGCGTGTGCTCAACGGCCGAGTGCCCTTCGTGGTCGGCGCGGGTTCGCCGTCACCGGAGCAGTCCATCGAGTACTCCGTGGCCGGTGCCAAGGCGGGCGCCGTCTGTGCCATGGTCATGGCGCCACTGGAGCTGGCGGGGGATGAGGCCGCGATGGTGAAGTTTTTTCAGACACTGGCGAGCCGGGCGGAGATCCCCATTATGTTGCAAAATGCACCGCCGCCGATGGGCGCGGGCCTGCCAGCGGATGCCATCAACCGCATCCTCCGCCAGGTGCCGGAGATTCATTACGTCAAGGAAGAGACCATGCCCTGCGGTCAGCGCATGGAAAAAATACTGCAAAATCCCCCGTCCACCCTCAAGGGTGTCTTTGGCGGTGCCGGTGGCCGCTATATCCTTGACGAATTGAACCGCGGTGCTCTGGGCACGGTTCCCGCCAGTGAACTTTGCGACATGCACGTTATGCTCACCCAGGCCTATAAAAGCGGGGATATAGCCGAGGCGAGAGCCCTGTTTGTCAAAATGCTGCCCATACTCAGTATGCAGGCGGTTTATCGTTGCAGCCTGACCAAGGAAGTGCTGCGTCTGCGTGGCATCATCTCCTCCTCGCGGGTGCGGGCGGCGGGGCCGGTGATGGACGCCGGTGACATTGCGGAGTTGCGCGCCTACTGGCGGCTGGTGGAGACTTATATGGGGCCGCTTGAATCGGTGGCGGGTGATGCGGGTATAGCCGAATGAGTGACACAGCGATGACTGACTCAATTAAAAGTATCGAATGTTTTGTGATAGCCATACCACGGGACACGTCCTACCTGGGGCCCCTGGCACCCGGCGAGCGCGTCAATGAAAAGGGCTATGTCCTGCGCAAGGGCAACCGCACTATCTATCCCCAGAATGACCGCTCAATTCTGGTGAAGGTCACCACCAGCAATGGTGTCGTCGGCTGGGGGGAAACCTATGGCATCTGCGCGCCGAAAGCGGTGGTTGCCATCATCGAAGATCTGCTGGCGCCGGAAGTTGTGGGCCGGGATCCCTTCGATGTAATGAATATCAACGAAGATCTCTACGACATGATGCATGTGCGCGGATTCTTCGGCGGCTTTTATGTGGACGCCCTGGCGGCCATTGATATCGCACTCTGGGATATCTGCGGCAAAATTACCAATCTTCCAGTGAGCAAGCTGCTGGGCGGCCAGCGCCACCAGCGCATACCAGCCTATGTTTCCGGCCTGCCGCGCGCCACTATCGATGAACGCTGCGAGCTGGCCCTCGAGTGGCAGGCGAAGGGTTTTCGCGGATTCAAATATGCCGCGGTGGTGAGCCATGAAGGCGTGGTCGCCGAGATGAAAGCCCTGCGGCAGGCATTGGGCGCGGACGCCGACATCATGGTGGATCTGCACTGGAAATATACCGCCGCGGAAGCCAGCTCAATCATTCAGGCCATGAGCAGCGACAACCCCTATTTTGCCGAGGCGCCCTGTGCTCCGGAGGATATCGACGGGCTGGCGGAAGTCTCCAGCAAGGTACGGGTGCCAATTGCCGCCGGCGAAGAGTGGCGCACGGTCTATGAGGCCAGACAGCGGCTGCAAAAACGCGCCTGTTCAATCCTGCAGCCGGAAATGGGCCACACCGGCATCACCCAGTTTGTGCGCATAGCGCAACTGGCCCAGGCCTTCCACTGCCGGGTTATTCCTCACGCCAGTATCGGTGTGGGAATTTTTCAGGCCGCCAGCCTGCACGCCTATGCAACGTTGGTGCAGGCGCCCTATCACGAGTATCAACATTCCATATTTGACCGGAATCTTCAGTTTGTTGAAACCACCATGTCCTGTAGCAATGGCTTTTTCCATGTGCCCGAGGGGCCGGGTTTGGGAATCAACCCCGCCGAGTCCCTGTGGCAGTACCGGGTAGAGTGATGACGGCTTTTATACGAAATCGGTTAAGATGAACTCTTTTATGAATAAACCGAGGCAGATTACAGCCATGACCCAGAAAGGTGGAGCCCAGGCTAATCAGAGCATCATTGATGGCATCACTGTTCTGCAGGCCCTCGCCACCTCGGAAGAGCCGGTTGGCAGCCGCGAGTTGGCGCGGCGGCTGGGTATGGAAAATACACGGGTCAATCGCCTGCTGAAAACCCTCGCCTCTATCGGTGTGGCGGAACAGAACGTGGGCCGCAAATACGGCCCGGGCCCCGGTATGCACGTACTGGCGACCCAGAGCCTGTACGCCTCCGGCTTGCTGAGAAACGCGATCAAACCGCTGGAAAAGTTGGCTTTTTTTGGGCACACGGTGGCCCTGGGGGTGCTCTGGCAGGATTCGGTTTCCTTTCTCTACCACGCCCGGCCCGGTATGAGTTCCGGTGAGGGCATCGGCCGCATAGGCCTGCGCGACGCCACCACCAGCGGCATTGGCATGGCACTGCTGGCGGCCCAGCCAGAGGAAAAAGTAGCGCAGATCTACGAGGAGCGGGATATTCCCGGTTATCCGGATGGTCTGGAATCCCTGCTCAAGGACCTGAGAGACATCTCCGCCAAAGGCTACGCGAGAGTGGAAGTGCATCCCGAGCAAGCCCCGGACCTGGGCAAGCCCGCCCACACCATTGCGGTAACCGTGGGTCATCCGGTCAATTCCGCCATAGCCATGTCCGGCTGGATTCCCGAAGCCAGTGTCAGTGGCATTGTAGAAGCCCTGCAACAGGCCCGGGAAGAAATCGAAGCAGGCCTTTAGCGGTCGCCTGCTAGAATTCAAGGACAAGAAACTCAAGGATGCTTTTCATGCCGAACAAGTTTTACCGCCCTTACGCCATCGCGCTGCTGTTTTCCCTTGGCTTGCCCGCCATCCTTCTGACAGCCTG
Source organism: uncultured Cellvibrionaceae bacterium (assembly GCA_964515945.1). Lineage (GTDB taxonomy): Bacteria > Pseudomonadota > Gammaproteobacteria > Pseudomonadales > Cellvibrionaceae > CAYQQJ01. The sequence continues at coordinate 9,753 of CAZEWY010000006.1, read as the reverse complement.
GCTCGCCTGGTTTGATGGCGACACGGTTCTACTGCCCCCCGACGTACAACTGCCTGACGGCTCCATTTATTTTGGCGAAATTCAGGACGGCCGGTTTCATGGGCAGGGCAAACTGCTGTGGTCGAACGGCGCCCGCTACGAGGGCGGCTTCAGCAATGGCTTGGCGCAGGGTCACGGCGTCATGGAGTTCGCCGATGGCGCGCGCTATGAAGGTGATTTCAAAAATGGGCAGCTGCATGGGCAGGGCGTCCTGACCTATATGAACGGTACCCGGTACAGCGGTGAATTCCGCAATGGTATGCCCCACGGTCTGGTGACCATCTCCTACGCCGACGGCTCGGAATACACCGGCAATGTTGTGAAATCCGAGTTACAGGGGCAGGGTAGGTTAACCGAGTCGAGTGGGGTAGTGTATGAGGGTGAGTTTGTTGATGGCGAGATCGTCAAAGGCAGCTCGTCCAACCCCGATGGCAGCCACTATCAGGGCGGTTTTTCCGCGTGGCATTTTCAAGGTGAAGGTGAATTTACCGATGTCGACGGTAATGTCTACCGGGGCCACTTTGAAAACGGCGTGTTAAACGGGGAGGGCACAGTCGTCTCGGCGGCAGGTACTTCCTATAGTGGTGAGCTGGAAAATTGGCGATACGCCGGCGATGGTGTTCTGACCGATGCCGAGGGTAATATCTACACAGGTGAATTTGCCTACGGCATGTACCACGGTGATGGTGAGCTGGTCTATGCAGAGCCGGTGGACGGCGTCGAATCCCTGTCCGGCCAATGGGAGTACGGTCGCATTGCGGAAGAGCCGGATCCCGAAGCGGAAAAACGCCGCCGCCAAAAGCTGGAAAACACACTTTACGCTCAGGAGCGAAGACTTGCCGATGCCGAACAGCAACTGCTGGCAACCCGGCCGGATGATATAGATCTGTATTTTCTGGGTATAGCCGGCGACGGAACCCAAGATGTTTTTATCAAGGAAATCCGCTTTATTCGCGACCTGTTCGACGAAAACTTCGGCACAAATCAGCGTTCACTCGCGCTCAGCAACCACATGGATACCTGGGCATCCCTGCCGCTCGCCACAAAAACCAACCTCGATGCGAGCCTAAAAACATTGGCGGCAAAAATGGATGCCGAGGATATTCTGTTTTTGTACATGACCAGCCACGGCAGCCAGGACCATCACTTCAGCATCAATATGCCCGGTGTCGACCTGCCGTCAATTCAAGCGCAAGAGCTTGCGCAGAGTCTCGAGGACAGCGGCATCAAATGGAAAGTCGTGGTGGTGTCCGCCTGCTATTCGGGCGGATTCATTCCGCCCCTGGAAGATGACAACACCCTGATCATGACCGCCGCCCGCGACGACAGACGCTCTTTCGGCTGCGGCGACGACAGTGACATGACCTACTTCGGTCGCGCCTATTTTGAGCAGGCGTTGCTCCAGGCTGAATCATTCGCGGACGCCTTCCAGCAAGCCCGGAATATCATCCATGAACGGGAAAACCAGGAACAGCCAGACAGCGACCATTCCGAACCGCAGATCTCCATGGGCAAGAATATCGAGGCATATCTGCAAGCCTGGTGGCCGCGGGCGCCGCATTCCGGAGAACTGGTCGCCAACTAACAGCCTGTTTTTCGCCCGCCCTCATTCCGCCTCGGGATAATCCTGGCGATATTCCATTTCCAGGCCACTGGGGCCTGTTGGCGCTATATCCTGCCAGGCCCAGATGAGGCCATGAATATAGCCCTCGGCCTTCACGCTCCCATGCCGCAGGTTTTGCATCTGATAATTGCGCAGAGCCAGCCCCTCGTAATTACGCCCCGCGATTTGCGCCTGCAACTGGGCAATCGGCTCGCGGAAAGGTGCATATTCGCCAGTGCCATGGGACAGGAACAGGCGTGCGTTCAGTGATTTGTGAGTCTTCGCATATTCCTCGTCGCGCCTGGACAGATAACCGCCGTCCCAACTGGCCGCGGGGCTTATGGCAATGTAGCGGTCAAAGAACGCCGGGTCCTCATACATGGCGTAAAGGGTAAACAATCCTCCCAGGGAACTGCCGCTGAGGGCTCGTTGTGAGGGATCCACGCGGTAGGAGGTCTCTATCAGGGGCACCACGGATTCCTTGATAAAGGCCAGGAATGCCGGCGCGCCGCCGGAATCGCCATCATCGGGCCCTTCATCAGTAGGCGTCAGATCCCGCCGCCGCTCCAGACCGTAATTGACGTTGTCACCGGGGTAGGAAAAACCCACCATGATAAATTCCGGCGCCCTGTTGTCGTATATGAGAGCCCCGTAGAGACTGCTGAGCAGGGGAGTGTCCCAGTAAGCATCCACGTAGTAGAGCACCGGATACGACTTGTCGGGAGAGGATTCGTAGCCGGGCGGCAGCGAGATGATCAGTTCGTGGGTTTGCCCGGTCTCCTTGGAATGCACCTGCCGGAAATAGGTGTTGTCGATGCTATAGTGGCGCGGCTCTTTCGACGTGTCGGCACTGGCATCGGAGGTGTCGCTGTCGAGATCAGTGGTGATGAAAATAGTGCCGAGAACGGCACCGAGGCAAAGGGCGGCGACAAGGCCCAGTGGGTACAGGATTTTCTTCATTATGTATTACTCCGGGACTGGCGGAATCGGTGATGCCTTCACCGCTGAAAACATTTAATGCGTTACTTCTTGCTTATCTGCTTTGCGGGTTGATTTTCAGGTTGGCCCGCGTGAAGATTCACGTTCGACAAAATCCATCCCATCCTAACGGAGGTTTCATCATGCGTAAAATACTGCTAGGAGCTCTTGTTGTACTCAGCCCCGCTGCCCTGGCTGGGCCGGAATGTACCACGGCCGACCAGTCGGAATGGCTCGATAAAGCGGAATTCCAGGAGAACCTGAAGGCTGAAGGATACAAGATCAAGGTCTTCAAGGTGACCGAAGGCAACTGTTACGAGATTTATGGTTGGAACAAGGAAGAGCAGAAAGTCGAGATTTACTACAACCCGGTAACAGGCGACGTGGTGAAGGAAGAAATTGAAGACTGATGAAGCAAACTACACAAAAGCTCTGGGACCCGTTGATCAGGTTGTTTCACTGGTCTCTGGTGTTCATCTTCGTTGCCAACTACTTTGTCAATGAAGAGGGCGACGATTGGCACCAGTGGCTGGGTTACACGGCGGTCGCCTGGCTGCTGGTCCGGTTTGTCTGGGGCTTTTTTGGTAGCCGCGCAGCACGCTGGTCGGACTTCTGGCCAACGCCCGCGCGCATTGCCACGCACATTCGCGCCCTGGCTCGGGGTGATGTCTATCACCGCCTGGGTCACTCGCCACTCGGCGGTGTGATGATGATCCTGATGATGTTGTGCTTTCTGGCACTGGGAACTACCGGTTACATGATGCAGGAGATCGATTACTTCTGGGGCACGGAGTGGGTGGAAAACCTGCATGGCTGGATTGCCAATAGCCTGCTGGCGTTGGTGATCATTCACATCTCTGCCGCTCTGTTTGTCAGCTACCGCACCAAGGAAAATCTGCCCTGGTCCATGGTTACGGGGAAACGCCGACATCCTCAGTAAGATGCCTTCATTTACGTATAGGTAATTTCCCGGAGCCATTTAATGCAGCACTACAGGTCCTCCTTTGTTTTTACCGCGATCTGTTTCGGCCTGGCCGGGTATTGGGGGCATCACTCCGGGTTCGGTTTGTGGGCTGCGCTTTGGGTAACTTTTGTTCTCAGTATTCTGGAAATATCGCTTTCTTTCGATAACGCCGTGGTCAACGCCTCCATTCTGAAAACCATGGATGCCTTCTGGCAAAAGATGTTTTTGACCGTGGGCATTCTGATCGCCGTGTTCGGAATGCGGCTGGTATTTCCCATCGTCATAGTCGCGGTGGTGACCGGCCTCGGCTTTGTGGAGGTGATCAATCTCGCGTTAAAAGAGCCGGTCCGCTACGGGCAGGTGCTGACATCCGCCTATCCCATGATCGCCGCTTTTGGTGGATCTTTTCTGTTGATGGTGTTCTTCAATTTCATTTTTGACCTGAAGCGTAAAGTCCATTGGCTGGGCACGTTCGAGCGGTATCTGGCGGCAATGGGTAAGCTCGACAGCCTGGGGATAGTGCTCGCGCTGATCGTCGCCGTGGCCATCTCCCTTTTTGTCACGGAAGCGCTGCGTTTCCATGTTCTGTTGTCGGGTGTCGCCGGCGTTATGCTGTTTATCATTATCAACTCCCTGGACGGCCTTTTCGAAATGGCCATGGGTACCGATGACTCCGCAAGCGGCAGCGCCGCCGATCTTCCCGTGTCAGTGGCTCGCAATGGCCTGATGGGCTTTCTGTACCTGGAAGTTCTCGATGCAAGCTTCAGCTTCGACGGCGTCATAGGCGCCTTCGCCATCACCCGGGACGTGGTGATCATCATGCTGGGTTTGGCGGTCGGCGCCATGTTCGTCCGCTCCATCACCATCGCGCTGGTTCGGCGCGGCACCCTGGGGCACTACATCTACCTTGAACACGGCGCCATGTATGCAATCGGCGTTCTCGCGGTCATTATGCTCATAGGCGTCCGTATCCATGTGCCCGAAGTCGTCACCGGCTGTATCGGTGCCGCCTTCATCTGCGCCGCTTTCTATTCGTCCTTGCGTCATCGCCGCCGGAATGCGGGGAATAACAGTGCTGATGAATAATCCCGCACATTCGGCTCTTCGATGGCTATCCTGTCTGTTTTTGCCACATGTGAACATTTCTCTTTGAAATTGTCCATATATGGACATAGAATAGAAGAAAGCCGAGGGGAGAAAACCTATGACTTGGGCAAATATCAAACCTGAAGCGCAACCGGCGCCCGATCGCGGTGAGTTGGGTCGAGTGTCCGTGAAGCTGTTTCTGGCAATTACTGACGAGTGGAGCCTCACCGACCGGGAGCGCTGCGTTCTTGCCGGCCTTAGCAGCCGCACAACCCTGAACACCTGGCGCGCCAAGGTGAAGGCCCATGAGCCTGTAGCCTTGTCCCGGGATACGCTGGAGCGGTTGTCCTATATCTCCGGCATCTATAAAGCGCTGCAGATTTTGTTCGTAAACCGCAAATCGTGGCAAGACTGGGTGCGCCGCCCCAACCGTGACTTTGGGGGTGAGTCAGCCCTGACGCGAATGCTGGCTGGCCGGGTGATCGATCTTGCCGACGTGCGGCGCTATCTCGATGCATGGCGGGGCGAGCACTATGCCTAGAAAATCTGATGCCTAGGCGGCACCTGAAGTGCCCCACCTACCGGCTGATCCCCGCTCATTTTCCGCCCATCCAGTTGTTTGAGAACCTGCTGGACCCCGGCGAGCTGGAAACGGCCTACCATCTCGAATCCCTGACCAATGACCGGATCCGGGAGGAGATTGGCGATATTGCCATGGTCCCCCCGCGTGATCATATGGTCGGGCCGGGTACAACGCCCATCATGGCGGCCTTCACCCATATCGGCATACCCAGCCGGTTCACCCATGGCCGGTTCGGCGTCTACTATGCGGCCCTGGATATGAACACGGCGCTGAAGGAGTCGATCCACCGGCGTACCTACTTTCTGCAAACCAACAGCGAGCCAGCCCATGAGTTGACACTGCGCGCCTACTGCTGCCGGGTCGATGCCGAGCTGCTTGATGTGCGGGACAGGGACGAGTTGCACGATCCCGATGATTACACCGCACCCCAGGCCTTTGCCGCCGAGGCGCGTGAAGCCGATGAATATGGGATTTACTACCGCTCCGTGCGCAATGCCGGCGGGGAATGCATAGCAGCCCTGAGGCCAACAGCCATGGTGCCTCCAGCCAATCAAGCGGGCCATTACCGCCTGTTCTGGGACGGGAAGGCCGTGCGCGCCGTTGCCGAGCTGAGGGAAATCAGGTTTTGATCTCGCGGCCGTCCCCGTTATCGATTTATGTTCAGCAGACGCCAGAAAACAGGTGAAATGACAGCGTTGTCTTGCTATGGTCGTCATGGTTACGGTTGAGGGTGATAAACAGGTGGTACAACCGGTACTGACAGACTTCAAATAACACATCCTTATTAAAAATAAGGACCCTTATAAAAACATAACGAGAGGGTAACACTCATGAAAATAATGACAGGTTTAATATCCGCGCTGGCGGGTGGACTATTGATGTCATCGGCAGCGATGGCTTATGACTGTAGTAATCTTCCCGCCTATAGTGGCGGTACCATCAACACCGGAGATGAAGTCAAACACAACAACCACGGCTACCATTGCGATGTGGGCGGATGGTGTTCACAGGGCGGCCCCTATGAGCCCGGCGTGGGCTGGGCATGGGATGGCGCCTGGACCGACCTGGGCACCTGTGATGGCTCCAGTTCTTCAAGCAGCTCCTCATCGAGCAGCTCCAGCTCCTCAAGCTCTTCTTCCAGTTCCAGTTCAAGCTCTTCCAGCAGCTCAAGTTCATCCAGCGGCTCTGGTGGTTCCTGTTCCGGTCTGCCCGTTTGGGACAGCTCCGCCGTTTATACCGGCGGCGACCAGGTGCAGTACAGCAGTGTGAAGTATGAAGCGAACTGGTGGACCCAGGGCGAAAATCCCTCTCAGTCCGGTGAATGGGGCGTGTGGGACAACCTCGGCGCCTGTGGCGGTTCCAGCTCCTCGAGTTCGTCATCGAGCAGCTCCTCAAGTTCGTCGAGCAGCAGTTCTTCGAGCAGTACTTCATCCGGTGGCCAACGTGTCGTCGGCTATATTCAATCCTGGCGGAATAATGCCAACAGCATTGATTACAGCAGGCTGACGCACATTATTTATGCCTTCCTGGTGCAGCCGAATGCCGACGGTTCCATTCAGTCCGTTCCGAACCCCTCGTTCCTGCAAAGCATCGTGTCCAATGCGCATGCCAATGGCGTCAAGGTATCTATCGCCGTCGGTGGCTGGACAGGTTTGCAGAATGCCGGTTTCGAATCGACCGCCGCCAGCAGCGCCAATCGTACGCGGTTTGCCAACGCCATGGTCAATCTGGTCAACCAGTACAACCTGGACGGCGTTGATATTGATTGGGAATACCCGCAACCGGGCACGGCACAGGCCGATAACTATGCATTGATGATGGATCAACTCAGCAGCGCCCTGCATGCCCAAGGCAAGATATTAACCGCCGCCGTGGTGGCAACGGGTAATACGGCCAACGGCATCAAAAATGATGTGTTTGCCGACGTCGACTTCCTCAATCTGATGGCCTATGACGGCAACCAGGGCTCGGGGCATTCCCCTTATTCCTATGCCGTCGACGCGGTCAGTTACTGGACCGGTCGCGGATTGCCGGCAGCGAAGGCGGTCATCGGCGTGCCTTTCTATGCACGGCCAAGTGAAACACCTTACTCCAGTAAAGTAGCGGCCAACCCCGCCAACGCCTGCCGGGATACCGATGGCAGTGATTACTGGAATGGCATACCCACCATCCGTGACAAGGGGCAGCTGGCCAGCAACTATGGCGGCATCATGACCTGGGAGCTAGGCCACGATACCAGCGGCCCCAATTCGCTGGTGACAGCGATGTATGAAGCCGTCAACGGCTTGCCTGGAAGCTACAACTGTAACTGATGCATTTGCCGTGATTCACGGCGGGTGAAATCAGCCATCAAAAACAAAAAGGGCGGGGTGAAAACCTCGCCCTTTTTTTGAATGACATGCTGATTGGGCTTTTTTATGGGTAACGAATGAGGTAAATGTACCAAAATATGGTTTTTGTTGACTAACATGTGGTATATATTGCATAAGTGTTGGTATAGGGTAGAGCGCTATGTTTATCCTCAAAGGTATCTTACGGGCAGAAAGCCAGGAGAAAGTTCTTATCTACCTGCTACTGCAGGGTTCGGGTTACGGTAAACAAATTGCTGAATTTTTTGGCATGCCAACCAATCCGGTGCAAAAGCAACTGGCGCGGCTAGAGATGGACGGCGTTATTGTCAGCCGATTGATCGGCAAGGTCAGGCAGTATGAGTTAAACCCCCGTTACCCGTTTATGGAGCCCCTAAAGGCATTGGTTAAATCGGCTGTGCCGGCATACCCGCCCGAGGTAAGCCGCCAACTCATGGTGCAGCGTACGCGCCCACGGCAGGCGGGTAAATCACTGGTCAGTGTGCGGGAGCGCAACGGACAGTAAAAACGCAGGAGCGATCAGCATGGATTTGAGCAATATACCAATTGTCGATCTAGCGGCCACAGTTGCCACGCACCTTCAGCAATGTGGGGTGGAAGTTGTATTGGTAGGAGGTCTGGCGGTGGAGATTTACACCGAAAACCTCTACCTCACCAAAGACATCGACATGGTCAACACCAACTATCAGAAACCACGGGTGCTAAATCAGGCTATGGCCGAACTCGGGTTTTTCAAGAAAGGGCGGGTATATACCAATAACACCACGGACATTACCGTAGAGTTCCCGCCAGGCCCGCTCTCGGTCGGTGACGAATTAATACACGAAACCATCATAATCCGCGCCGGCAACAGGCAAATACCTATTTTACGTCTCGAAGACGTCGTTAAAGACCGGTTGGCCGCTTTTATCCATTGGCAGGACAACCAGTCGCTGGTGCAGGCAGTCGCTCTCATGTTGAAACACCAGTTGGTGCCTAAGACTTTTCGGGTGTTTTGCGAGCGGGAAGGAGCACTTGATCAATACGAATTGATGGCGCAGTTCTATCACCACGCCCAAGACAAACAGGCGGCTACCATGCAGCAGCTAGAAGCAGAATTGACGCAGATGCTGCTAGATAACATCAAATACTGAAGCCGGACGCCTAAGCGCCCGGCCACAGAGCCGAGCTATTCCTCGCCCATCCGCTCGCGAGCTTCCATTACGTCATTGAACACCTCGAGGGCGTCCTCGCGATCATCGAACTCGAATATCTGATGGATTTCGCAATCATCCTCGTCAGCGTCCAGTTCATCGCCGCTCTCGCCGCAGATTTCGTCGGAATCACTGCCGAAGTCATCGCCGAAATCGTTATCGGAATCATCAACGAGGTCATCATCTGAATCTTCGTCGATGGATATTTCCAGGTCATCATCACAGCCGGCCGACACCGTAGCTAGATAATAGTCCCGCTCGCCGTCAATGCCGATAACGTTGTTTTCCAATACGCCGTAGCCATCAATATCGTCCTCATCAACGCAGGCCCGTCCGTCTTGCTCAGTGGCGTCCCGCAGCATTTCAGACATGCTCGGCAGCCGCGTAGTGGCACAACTGGACAGCACAGCTACCGAAGCCGCAATGCCCAGAATGGTTAGTCGTTTCATGCTGTACCCTCCATAGTGATTAGTTCGTACAGGCACAGCTTGTTACCTCTAACGCGCGCCTGCCAGCGTCCGGAACGGCAGTGTCCAGCGTGGGCTCATCCGGTATTCTCTTTCGGCGTGAATGGCGCAAAATAGTTCCGCAAGTGGATGTGTTACTAACGTCGTCCTGATATTATTGTACATAAAAATAGATTGTACATTAATAGTGTACATGCAATTATAATGAACATCTGGATTTATTAGCGCCTTACCTTATAAGTGACGATATGACTGCCACAACACCAAACGAGAAAGCTATCCTCGCTGCTGCGCTCAACGCACTTGAAGCAGAGACCGGCCTACACCTGGACATTGAAGAACAAGTTTGGGTCGAGGGTCAATGTGTGGATGCCATGCTGAGGCTCCAGGAAGCGCCTGGGAACTTCGTGGTAGAAGTTAAGAAATGGGCGCCTCACGTGAACCTGGATGCCCTTATCTATCAGATCCTTC
>CAZEWY010000005.1:0-41397 GCA_964515945.1 uncultured Cellvibrionaceae bacterium | reverse complement strand
TAAGACCAAAAGCCGCCGTGTAATCTTACCAGTTGCCGCGTCGAAATCGGCTCCAACTATGAAGCTCCTTAATATAGGAAGCTCCCACTAAAGAAAGCGAGGTAAGAATGTCACGGATTGCCGCCATTGGCGAAGTTATGGTCGAGCTGGCTCCCTATCCGGTGGCCGATGAGAAAGGTCGCGAAATTAAGGTGGTGTCCTACGCGGGCGACACTTTCAATACGGCGGTCTACATGGCTCGCCTGGGAGCGGAGACGGAATATGTCACCCTTCTCGGTGACGATGTCCACAGTGACCGACTACTGCAGCTGATGGCCGACGAAGCTATTGGTTCCTCTGCCATCGAGCGTTTGCCGGGTCGCGCGCCGGGGCTCTACATGATCACCAATACGCCGGATGGCGAACGCGAGTTTGCGTACTGGCGCAAGGAGGCACCCGCGCGGCAGCTATTTTCCTCCGATGCGGCCGCCGCCGCCCTTGCGCGGCAATTGTCGGATTGCGACAACCTCTATCTCAGCGGTATTACCCTGGCAATTATTCCACCGGAAGCGCGTCAGCGCCTGGTGGCATTCCTGCAGGCTTTCCGCGCGCGCGGTGGCAGGGTCATTTTCGACAGCAATTACCGCCCGCGTCTGTGGGCCACTCGATCAGAGGCCCAGACCGCAGTCATGGCCACTATGCGGCAGGCGGACATAGCCCTGCTTACCCTCGACGATGAACAACTGCTTTGGGACGAGAATTCAGTGGAAACCTGCGAAGCGCGTTACCGTAACTGTCAGCTCGCCGAACTGGTGCTCAAGCGCGGTGCCGAGGAGGTCGTTGTGATCACGGCGCAGGGTCGCCAATCTGTGCCGGTTCCACCGGTAAAAAATGTCGTCGATACTACCGGCGCGGGGGATACCTTCAATGCCGGTTATATGGCCGCACGCCTGAAAGGGTTGAGCCCGGTAGAAGCGGCGAGTGAAGGTATTCGCTGTGCCGGCATTATCATCCGCCATCGCGGCGGCGTGATCGATCGCGATCTGTTTCTGCAAGAATACAATCGCAAATAATTTGAGATGAATCTTCCGCGCACATAAAATACGCGACTCTCGGGTCGCGTATTTATCTCCTGTTTATGTTCACTCTTCACCATCTTCTAAAGCATCGGCTCGCCGCGCTTGCACAGCTGGATTGCCAGACCGAAGGGGTCGCGCATCATCACCAGGTGTGAGCCATCGGGAATGCGCACTTCCTCCACAAAAGTTGCCCCGACTTTTTCCAGCTCCGCACGTTTTGCATCCGGCTCCGGACAGACGAACGCCAGATGCAACAACAGCGGATTCATATCGGCATAGGCTGGAACTTCATCCGGAGGATTGTTGTAAATTTCGATCATGACCTGGCCGCTTGCATCTTTCAGAAAATGCGTCCGTGGCCCGTGATCAATCTTGCGCGCAATGCTCATACCCAGATTTTCCGTATACCAGGCGGCAACGGCGACGGGATCGGCAACGTTAAAGGCGAAGTGTTCGATTTTCATAGTGTTTCCCAATCAAAAAAAGCGTCTGTGTTACAAGCCGAACAAACCCGGCAGGAATTCGCTGATGGCAGGAACATAAGTGACTAGCATCAGAACGGTGAACATGGCTGCGTACATCGGCAGTAGCGGTCTGATCAATGCACCAATGGTGGTCTTCGCTACACCGGCGCCGACAAAGAGCACGCTGCCGACCGGTGGCGTGCACAGGCCGATACACAGGTTAAGCACGATCATGATGCCGAAGTGCAGGGGCGACATGCCGAGCGCTGTGACCACCGGCAGGAATATCGGTGTAAAGATCAGCACCGCCGGCGTCATATCCATGAATACACCCACCACCAGCAGAATCAGGTTGATGGTCAGCAGGATGACAATGGGATTTTCACTCAATCCCATCAGGGCCTGACTGATTGCCTGGGGGATGTTCTCGTAGCTCAGCATCCAGGACATGGCCGAGGAGGCCGCAATCAGCAGCATGACAATGGCCGTGGTTTCCACGGATTTGACCAGTATCGCGGGCAAGGCACTGACTTTGACTTCCCGGTAAACGAATACCGATAAAACCAGGGAATAAATAACGGCAATGGCACTGGCTTCCGTGGCGGTAAAAAGGCCGGCAATAATGCCGCCGATCACAATGACGATTAGCGCAAGGCTGGGCAGCGCATCGATGGTCTTCCGCACGGACTCGCGCAGGGAGTAGCGCTTTTCCACCGGATAGCCTTTTATCTTGGCGTAGACGCCCGCTACCACCATCAACGCCAGAGCGAGCAGGATTCCCGGCAGGTAGCCGGCGATGAACAAAGCGGCTATGGAGACGCCGCCACTGGCCAGGGAGTAGACAATCAGGATGTTGCTAGGTGGAATCAGCAGACCGGTAGTGGACGAGGTGACGGTAATGGCGGCGCTGAAATTTTTGTCGTAACCCTCTTCGGTCATTCTTGGAATCATGAAACCACCAATCGCCGAAGTGGCGGCAACGGCGGAGCCGGAGATGGAACCAAAGAGCGTGCAACTGATAATGTTGACCAGGGCGAGGCCGCCGGGCAGCGGCCCGATGATGACCTTGGCAAATTCAATCAGGCGGTGGGCAATACCGCCGATGCCCATGAGCAGGCCAGAGAGAATAAAGAATGGAATGGCGAGCAAGGCAAAACTGTTGACGCCGCCCACCATGCGTTGTGCGATAGTGGTCAGCGCCGGCGTCGCGTCGATGGTCAACAGCATGGTCAGCAGCGTTGAAATGCCGATGCTGATGGAGATGGGTACATTGATTGCCAGCAGAATAACAAAGCTGATCAACAGAATCAGGATGGAAATTTCCATGAATTAATGCCTCTTTTATTTATCTGGGCTAAGGATCTCGGCTAGCGATCCAGATCGAGTGGCGCCGTGTCTGGCGCGGCGATTTCTTCGGGATCCGGGTTAAACATATTTTTAATGGCGTACAGGCAGATGAGTGCGCCGCTCAAGGGAACGACGGCATAGACATAACCCATTTTGATGCCGAGCGATGATGACGTCTGATTAAGCTCCAGTGTCAACAGCATGAGTTTGAGCCCGCCATACACCATGATGGATGCGGCAAAGGCAAAACACAGCAGGTTGGCGACAATCGCCGTGCGGCGTTTGGCGGTCTCTTCAAGTTTTTCCGTCAGCAGATCAAGCCCGAGATGAGCCCCGGTACGAAAGGCGTAGGCGGAACCCAGAATGGCAATCCAGATCAGAAAAAAGCGCGCGAGTTCCTCGGTATAAGAGCTCGGTTGTGTCATCAGAAAGCGGGTAATGACTTGCCAGGTAACCACCACCACTATGGCTGCCATTAAAAACATGAGAGAACCTTTCAGCGCGTTGTCAATGTAACCGAAGGTCTTTTCCAGGTAATTTGATACTGTTTTCATAGTGTGCTCCGTCGGTTACATCGCGCGAATTTTTTCGAGCAGTGCATAAGCGGGCGTACCGCGATAGGATTCCTGCATGTCCCGCACGGCGTCCTCGAACAGCGACTTGTCCGGATAAATGATTTCGACCCCGGCCTCCTCCACCGCCGCATAGGCTTGCTCGGTGGCCTCAGCCCAAAGCTTGCGCTGATACACCACCGATTCGTCCATGGCCTGTTGCAGCCATTGCTGCTGTTGGGGTTCCAGGTGATCCCAGACATAGCTGCTGATCAGAACGATATCCGGTACATAGGTGTGCTCGTCCAGGGTGTAGTATTTGGCCACTTCAAAGTGTCGGGAAGAATAGAAGCTGGGGGGGTTGTTCTCGGCACCGTCAACCACGCCCTGATCGAGCGCGGTGTAAAGTTCACCCCAGGAAATCGGCGTGGCCGAACCGCCGAGTGCACGCACCATGTTGAAGGACGTCTGGCTCTCCTGAACCCGTATCTTCATTCCGGTCAGATCGCTCGGCTGATGCACCGGCCGATTAACCGTATAAAAACTGCGCGCACCCGCATCATAGTAGCCAAGCCCACGCAAGCGCACAGCTTCACCCGCGAGCAATAAATCTTTGCCTATGTCGCTTTGGAGGACTTTCCAGAAATGTTCGCTGTCGCGAAAGACGTAAGGAATGCTGAAGATTTGCATGGCGGGCACGAAACCTTCCATCGGGCTGGAAGACACCTTGGTCATGGCAAGGCTGCCGATCTGCAGCAGCTCCATCAATTCCCGCTCGGAACCCAGCTGGCCGCCGGGATAAATATCCAGCCGCATGGTGCCCCCGGAAAGCTCATCCAGCCGCTTGGCCATATAAACGATGCCTAAATGGACGGGATGTTTCTGGTCCAGGCTGTGGCCCATTTTCAACACCGTGACCTTGCCCTCCATGCCACAGCTGGCCAGTAAAAACGCGCAGCACAGGGCAATGGCCGCCCTGAATATTTTGGTACACAACATTTGCAGTTTCACCTTTATTGTTGGCAAGCCGAACCGAAAAGTCTCTATTGGAATTGGCTTGACATATCGGCTGATCATTAGCCTTTAATTGGTCAGGCCATAATACACAGTGGTTTACACCTGCGCAACTGGGGCCGGGTTGGCTCGGCGGTGGCCGGAACTGAAAGCTTAGCGCGTACCAGCGGCCATTGCCCATAAAATAGTCATATAAACAATAACGGCGGCCGAGAGGCTGACCACTTGCCGGTCATGTGACATAGGGCGTGACGATCCAGACCAGTTTCCGCATAATGCGCCATCCCAGATTTAGCTGTAACAAGAGCCGATTTATGAAGACCATTCACGCCCGCATTGCCCAGGAACTCAACGCCCAACTGCAACAGGTGGAGGCCGCAGTCGCACTGCTGGACGAGGGCGCCACTGTGCCCTTTATTTCACGCTACCGGAAAGAAGTCACCGGTGGACTCGACGACACCCAGCTGCGGCTGCTGGAAGAGCGCCTGCAATACCTGCGTGACCTGGAAGACAGGCGGGGCGCCATTCTCAAATCCATTGCCGAGCAGGAAAAGCTGACGCCGGAGCTGGAAAAGGCGATCAAGGCTGCGGACACCAAAACACTGCTGGAAGACCTGTACCTGCCCTACAAGCCCAAGCGGCGCACCAAGGCGCAGATAGCGCGGGAGGCTGGGCTGGAACCCCTGGCGGAAATGCTGCTGGAGGATCCAAGCCGCGATCCGGAGCAGGAGGCTGCCGCCTTTCTCAACGAAGAACACAAAATTGCCACGACCAGGGATGCACTCGACGGCGCCAAACAGATTCTGATGGAGCGCTTCAGCGAAGACGCCGCCCTGCTGGAAAAACTGCGCGGCTTCCTGCGCAGTGAAGGCTGGCTCAAAGCGGAGTTGATTGCCGGCAAGGAAAATGAAGGCGCCAAGTTTCGGGACTATTTCGAACACCGGGAGCCCCTGGCCAAGGTGCCCTCCCATCGGGCGCTGGCTATGTTTCGCGGTCGCAACGAAGGCGTGTTGACCCTGGCGCTGACCTTGGAAGAAGATCTGCCGGTCGGTGCCGGCCACCCCTGCGAGAGCATGGTGGCGGAACATTGGGCGGTGCGCGACCAGGGGCGGCCGGCGGACAAATGGCTCGGGGAGGTGGTGCGCTGGACCTGGCGTGTCAAGCTGCTGACTCACCTGGAGACGGATCTGCTCGGCAGCCTGCGCGAGCGGGCGGAACAGGATGCCATCGATGTCTTCGCCCATAACCTCAAGGATCTGCTCCTGGCGGCTCCGGCCGGGCAAAAAGCCACCATTGGTCTCGACCCCGGTCTGCGCACCGGTGTGAAGGTGGCCGTGGTGGATGCTACAGGACAGGTTGTCGATCACGGAGCTATGTTCCCCACGCCGCCCCAGAACCGCATCCGCGAATCGGAGGCCATGCTGGTGGCGCTATGCAGGAAGCACAACGTGGGGCTTATCGCCATAGGCAACGGCACCGCCAGTCGCGAAACCGACAAGTTTGTCGGCGACGTGCTCAAGGCTCATCCGGACATCAAGGCTCAGAAGGTCATGGTGAACGAGGCGGGGGCTTCAGTCTATTCCGCCTCTGAATTTGCCGCCCGGGAATTTCCGGATCTGGACGTCACCATTCGCGGCGCCATTTCCATTGCCCGTCGCCTGCAGGACCCTCTGGCCGAACTGGTCAAGATCGACCCCAAATCCATCGGTGTGGGCCAATATCAGCACGATGTATCACAGACGCGCCTGTCAAAATCCCTGGATGCGGTGGTGGAAGACTGCGTAAACGCCGTGGGGGTGGAGGTCAATACCGCCTCGGCGCCGCTGCTCGCGCGAGTAGCCGGCCTCAATGCGAGTGTGGCCAGCAACATCGTCGAGTTTCGCAATCAGAATGGCGTCTTTAAAAACCGCAAGCAATTGCTGAAAGTGGCGCGCCTCGGTGAAAAAGCTTTTGAGCAGGCGGCGGGATTTCTGCGCATTGCCAACGGCGACAATCCACTGGACGCTTCCGCCGTGCATCCCGAATCCTACTCCGTTGTCGAGAAAATTGCGGCCAAAAACGCGAGAGATATCAAAGCCTTTATTGGCGACTCCACTTTTCTGCGCAGTTTGAAAGCCGCCGACTATACCGACGATAAATTCGGTCTGCCCACCGTGACCGATATCATCCGGGAGCTGGACAAACCCGGCCGCGACCCGCGCCCCGAATTCAAGACGGCGCGCTTTCAGGAAGGCGTGGAAAAGATTTCCGACCTTGAACCGGGCATGGTACTGGAAGGCACAGTCACCAATGTCACCAACTTCGGCGCCTTTGTCGATATCGGCGTACACCAGGATGGTCTGGTGCATATCTCCGCCCTGTCACACACCTTCGTCAAGGATCCCCGCGAAGTGGTCAAGGCCAACGACATAGTGCAGGTGAAAGTAATGGAAGTGGACGCAAGCCGCAAACGCATCGCTCTGTCCATGCGCCTGGACGACGTGCCCGGCGAAACCGACTCCCGCGGCAGCGGCGCCCAGCGCAAAGGCAGTGCCCCCAAAAACCGAGCCCAGACCAGCTCAAAGGCACAGCCGCAGTCGATGGGTTCCATGGGTGCGCTTTTGCAGCAGGCGATGAAGGGGAAAAAGTAGAAGAACGGGCGCGGTCAACCGCTCCCACTTTTTATTGACGACATTTGAGCTTGAATCGTGGTGGGCGGAGTAGCCGGTAGTATGGCCCGGCCCGTTTGCATGCGAGCAGCGCCCACTCTCTCAGTATGTTGCATCTGTTTCGCAAGCCATTATCATGGTTGGCGGTGCGATGAAACATTTGCAAGCCCTCTATATGCATTGAGTTACGATTGGGTTGAAGGATAATTTTCGCTGGATAGCGACATTCTTGGGTAGGTGATGTAATATTTGGGTAAGACAGCGCTGTCATTCCGGGCGGATGCGCTTTCATGATAATAATTCTAAGATAATCAAAGGATTACTTATGTCTAACCGATTCAATAAAAAACTCCTCAACCTTGCGGTATGCAGTGCAATTGCCGGGGCAATGCCCGCAGCCGTTCTGGCTCAGGAAGAAGGCGTGGTCGAAGAAGTCGTTGTTTATGGCGATATGCGGGATAGCTTACAGTCCGCGCAGGCAATCAAGCGCAACGCTGACACGGTCATCGACGTCATCACTGCGTCCGATATCGGCGCCTTGCCGGACAAGAGCGTGACCGAGGCCTTGCAACGCATTCCCGGGGTCACCATTGAACGCTTCGCATCCTCCAGTGATCCCAAGCACTATGCCGATGAAGGCACCAGTGTGCTGGTACGTGGTCTGGACCGGGTACGCAGTGAAATCAACGGACGTGATGCCTTTAGTGCGAATCCCTGGGGTGGCCTGAGTTACGAAGATTTTCCAGCCGAGCTATTGGGTGCAGTGAAAGTTGCTAAAAACCAGACTGCCGATATGATTTCAGGTGGCCTTGCGGGAACGGTTAATCTGGTTACCCGTAAGCCTTTTGACTCTGACGAGCAGCTTATTTCGTTTACCGCAAAAGCCAATTACGGAGATTTCCGTGAAGAAGTGACGCCTTCATTCTCTGCTCTTTTCTCGGATACTTGGGAGACCGGTGCCGGTAAATTCGGTTTCCTGATTGCGGGCGCGCAGTCCGAATATAAAACTCGTGGCGACGGTGTTGGTTTGGGTAACTTCCACTCTCGTGGTGTGGATAATACGCCACCGGCCAGTTGGGATATATGGGGTACCCTTACAGGCCCCGGCGCAGTAGAAGGCTTATATGATGGCCCTTGTGTGCCGAATGCTTTGGCCTGGATGCCTGAATGTGGCGGTGTGCCTGCCAACATTATTACTGCTGAGGAAGCGCACGTTCCACTCTATGAAGGCACTGCGCTAACTGGTCAGGAAGAGGGTGTTACCTGGTATACACCAGCCGCTTTTCACATGAGCACTGCGGAAAATGATCGTGAACGCACGGGCTTTACCACATCGTTACAGTGGGCCAATACCGATGAAACTGTTGTTGCTACTTTGGAGCACATCAATTCCAAAGCTTCGTTAGAGTACGCTGAGCGTCAAATAGGTCAGGCGGCGCAAGGCTTCAAAAGCTTTATGGCCAGCTCCCATGATTGGATTGGCGACGCAGAAAGTGGCTATCCGCGAACTTTTGATGAAAATGGATTTTTAACGTCGGGCATTGCGTTGGGCACGAATGTCGAAGTGCCTCTGAATTATCGCAGCCGTTGGAATTTCAACGAAGACACTGTTGAAGATACCTCATTTAACTTGACCTTAAGGCCAACTGACCGCTTAACTGTGGAGCTGGATTACCAGCACATCGACTCTGAGCAAGTCGTGCATAACTACAGTATGGCGGGCCAAACGCGCGGTGGTCATGTTGCAAATGTGTCGCCTTACTTCCTTGACCTGCGTGGTTCTCGTCCAACAATTGAATACTTAAGTGACAACATTATGACCCCCGGCTGGGCTCCTGATGCTGCTGGAAATCCGATTACAACTGAGCCGAATCTATTCCTGGCTTCCGGTATGGAGCAAGAAGAACACAACACTGCCAAAGCTGACAGCTTTAAATTTGACGTTAGCTATGGGTTGGATGGCGTTTTCACTGGTGTCAAGGCGGGTGCTTATTACTCAGACAAAGACTTAACTGTGCGCAATACTAATTACGAAGGTTGGTCTGCCATTGGCACGCCCTGGATTGATGCTGACCGTATAGCTGCTGCGGCCGTAAACAGGCCTGAGCTGTTTGAGCGTGTTGACTTCTCGGACTATTACAACGGTGAGGTTCTGCAGGGCAATGTGGATAACTTCTTGTTCCCGAGAATGGAACTCGTTAAAAACTATGCAGATTCACTGCGTCAGGGCTGTGAAGATGGATGGCACAATGCGACTAGCAGCGCGGCCAATGGTGGCGTCTGTACAGGTGTCTATGTGCCTTACACCGATAAACCCAACCGTGTTGAAGGGCCATACGCGGCACATAACATCAGCTCTTCCAATGAAAAACGTACCGAGTTTTATGTGCGTGGCGATTTTGAGTTCGCAGATTTTGTGGTACCTGTTCGAGGTAACGTCGGTTTACGTTATGTGGGCTACGAATTGGAGTCTACCGGCGCTTTAGTGCATCCTCAAACAGCGGCTCGTGGCGAAGAAGGTAGCTCACGCAATGAGGTTATGCAGAATGACCATAAAGCCATGTACGATATCGCCAATGGCGAATCGTCATTAAGCACGGTTGACGGCACTGATTACGACACAGTATTACCAAGTCTGAATCTGAGCTTTGGCGTGACTGATGATGTAGTAGTGCGTTTTGGCGCATCCAAAGCCTTGTACTATCCGAGCCTGGTTGATACACGCAACACCACTCTACTGAGCCTGGATTATACCGTTGAACTGCAAGACCCAAGTTCGCCCCAAAGCGATCCTGACAACCCGGTTGTTGCTCTTAATGACGTAAGTTTAACGGCTCTGGCAGATAATCCATACCTGGAGCCGGAAGAGTCTATCAACGTGGACCTGACCAGCGAATGGTACTTCGCGCCAGCAGGGTCTCTAACCGTAGGTCTTTTCCACAAAAAACTGGATAATATTATCCGCGATAGACAATTTGATTTGGTTGTCACATATAACGGTCTGGATTACGACGTTTCTGCCTATGGCCCGGCTAACACAGGCTCAGGTACGATTCGTGGGGTGGAGTTCTCCTATTCGCAATTCTACGATTTTCTCCCCGGCGCCTGGGGTGGCTTAGGTTTGCAGTTTAACTACACCTACATCGACCAAAACGATCTGGAGGACCCAAATAAGGTCTCAGCAGGTACTTTGGGTTTTACAGAGGATGGTGCGCGAATTTCTGATAATAGGCACACCTTCCGTGTATTTAGCGGCTTACCATTACAAGGCTATTCAGACCAGAACGCGAATATCGTGGGTATGTATGAATATGCGGATATTTCATTCCGGCTGGCTTACACCTGGCGTTCCGAGTACCTGTTGACCTTGCGTGAATCTGAAGAGTACGTACCAGCATATGCGGAGCCTTCAGGAATGATGGATGCCAGCTTTTACTACAGCATCAACGATAACTGGAAAATAGGTATTGAAGCCAGCAACTTGTTGGATACGGAAACCAAAACCAGGTATCAAATGAATCAGGCGGGCGTTAAGACTGAAGCATTGAGTTTTACCACGGATCGTCGCTACGCATTGAGTGTCCGTGCAACGTTCTAGATAGGGTGTTCCAATTGAGCGTTGAAAAAAACAAGAGCGCGCAGCAGAAATGCTGCGCGTTTTTAGTTTATAGGTTCTTTTTCCACCTCAAATAATTTGCTATGGGTATGGTTTTACAGGGCAATAAGTCGCGCATAAGGTGATGATATGACCACTTATAAAAGCATCGATGAGCATACAGACCTGTCAGCGAGATTGTTCTTCGAAGAGATAGTCCCTCTCCAGCATCCTGTCGTGATCCGCGGTTTTGCCAAGCATTGGCCGCTAGTGGATGCCGCCAAAAAAAGCCCCCAGGCTTTCGTTGACTATTTAAAGCGCTTCTATACCGGTAGCAAAGCCAGGATACTGTTGGGGCACCCCGACATCAAGGGGAGATTCTTCTATAATGATGATATGACCGACGTCAACTATATCACAGGCGATGAGCGGTTAGACCTGTTTTTAGATCGCTTGTTAGAGCTGATGAACAAGGACGTTTATCCTTCTGCGTCGATACAGAGTGTACCCTCAAACTCTATATTTCCTGGATTGATCAATGAAAATAGCTCCGTTTTTTTTACGGATATAGAGCCGCGCTTATGGGTCGGTAACCAGGTGACTGTGAACGCGCATTATGATGGTTCCGATAATGTTGCTTGTGTAGTCGCAGGGCGTAGAAGATTTATTCTTTTTCCGCCGGATCAAGTGGCTAATTTATACCCTGGTTCGCTGAATTTCACGCCCGCTGGCGCACCGGTTAGCCTGGTTAACCTTCATGACCCCGATTTTAGTCACTATCCACGGTATAAGACTGCGCTCGATAATGCCTATTCAGCGGAGCTTCATCCAGGGGATGCCATTTTTATCCCCATGCTTTGGTGGCACCACGTGGACTCTCTGGAGAAAGTGAATGGTTTGATGAATTACTGGTGGAATGGTTCTGCTGCAAAAGAAGCCATACAGCCAACGCCGCTTGACAGCTTAAATATGGCAATGCTGGCGATGCGAAATCTGACGTCTACTCAGCGTAACGCATGGCGATCCATGTTCGATCACTATTTATTCAAACAAGGCGTTGATCCGGCTTCCTATATTCCCCAGCAGTGCCAATATGCGGCTGGGCAGATAACCCCTGATGCCGAGAGAAAACTCAAAGATGATGTTATAAAAAGGCTACAAAAGTAACTTACTGTCTGGAAGCTAGTATGAAAATAAAGCGTATCGCGATTGTGGGTGGCGGAAACGCTGGCTGGATTAGTGCGAATCATTTGGGGCTGGAACTTTCTCGTGACCCCGAAATTGAAATTACATTGATTGAATCAAGTGATATTCCCCCTATCGGCGTAGGGGAAGGGACTGTTCCTGTTATACGTAACAGTCTGCAAAGTTTTGGAATTAATGAAGCTGACATTCTCATTAACTGCGATGCAACGTTTAAAACCGGTATTAAGTTCGCTAACTGGATGGATTCTGAAAAGCACGGGGAAAACAACTTCTATTACCACACGTTCGATTCCCCCTATCCCGGCGGTTATGACCTTACGCATTATTGGTTGGGAAACAAGGAGGCAGTTGATTTCTCAAAATTTTCTGAAACCTATTTTATTGCCGAGCAGAATCGTTGCCCCAAGAGACCGGATTCTCCGCCTTATAAAGGGTTCGTAAACTACGCATATCATTTTGATGCGCAAAAACTTGCTGCGCTACTGGCGAGTAATGCCAAAAAGAGATTTGGCGTAAGGCATCTACACGAAACCATTAAACATGTAATGCTGCATGATGATGGAAGTATTAAGGGCTTTCAGTATGATTCAGGTGGGTATGAGGAGTTTGATTTTTATATTGATTGCAGCGGGTTTTCGTCGTTGTTGATTGGTAAAACATTAAAAATCCCCTTTGTTGATAAAAGCAGTCACGTTTTAACGGATAGCGCCTTAGTCTTGCAGGTTCCTGTTGGCGAAAATGAAGAGCTTTTCCCTTACACCAAAACAGTGGCCCATGGTGCTGGATGGATCTGGGATATTCCGCTGACTACACGGCGTGGCACAGGGATTGTGTATTCCTCGAAGTATATGACTGATGATGAAGCGGTTGGAACATTTTCCAGGTATCACGGAAAAGACCTTGAAGGCTCGAATGTTCGGAAAATTCCGATGAAAGCGGGTTTTAGAGAGAAGTTTTGGGAAAAAAATTGCGTCGCACTTGGTTTGGCTCAAGGTTTTGTCGAGCCTCTTGAGGCTACGTCTCTTTTTGTGACTGATTTCTGTGCGGGTATGATTGCCAAAAGAATCCCTTTAAGCCGAGAAGAGATTCCGTTATATGCCAAATCGTCTAATGAGATCGTGAGCTTGATTTGGGGGCGTATATTTGATTTTATCCAGCTCCATTACTGTATTTCAGATAGAAGAGATACACAATTTTGGCGCGATGTTACCGAACGGGCGCGGTTATCTGATCTTTTGGAAGAGCGACTGGAGCTATGGAAGTACGCCATCCCGCAGCGCACTGATTTCGCAAGTACTTTTGACTTCTTTCACAGGGAAAGCTATTTGTCGGTACTTTATGGCATGAATTACCCCACCAGACCACCGGTAGTGAGTGAACGGGTGGGGGAGCGCGCAAAGCTAAAAATTTCGGAGCATCTCGAAAAATCCAAACGTCAATCTGAATCAATGATGTCGCAGCGGGTATGGCTAACTGAACTTAAAAAATTCGCGAGTTCCAGGCTTCCCTGAACCAAAGAACCATAGAGCAGTGATTGTGGGATTATTCAAGATTGGCAGTTTGACTCATTGCCAGTTGTCTTGCGGCAGCTTTTTCCCGTTCATAGTCCAGCGCCGCCGCGGCAACTGTGCCGCCGACACCGGTTTCGAGCCAGCGTCGAATACGGCCGGCATCACCTATGGGGGTTCGCGTGCCTCGGGAATCCAGGAGCACCACAACCCTCGGTTCTCCGGCTAATTGGGCCACCATTACCAGGCAGCGACCAGAGGCCGTCAGGTAGCCGGTTTTGCTCAGTAACACGCCCCAGCTTTCCCTGTGAACCAGCGGATTGGTGTTGCCGTATTGCAGGCCATATTTGGGCTGACGGAATTGTATGCGCCCGCCGGGGCTGGTGGATAACTCGCGAATCAACGGATATTGGAAGGCCGCGTTTACCAGCTTCAACAGATCTTGCGCGGTGGAGACATTGGCATCCGACAAACCTGTTGAGTCCACAAACTCAGTGTCCACCATGCCCAACTCATCGGCCTTGGCATTCATGGCCGCAATAAAAGCGGTATAACCCTCAGGGTGATGGCGGGCCAGAAGGTAGGCCGCGCGATTTTCCGATGACATCAGAGCTACATGTAGCAGGTTCCGCCGGGTGGTCTCGGATTTCAGGCGAATGCGGGAATAGGCATTGGCCGCTGGGTCGAAGTCACGCTTCACTACTGGCAGCCAGGCGTCCAGAGGCTGCCGGGATTCCATGACAACCAAAGCGGTCATCAGCTTGGTGATGGAGGCTATGGGCATTACCCAGTCGGCGCGCTTGGCAAACTCCGGCTCCTCCGATCCCAGAGGGGCGACCAGGGCGCTGACTGAGCCCAGCTGCAGGGCATTCGCATCGCGCTCTGTCGCGGCGGCCGCCGCGCCCCAGAAAAGGCTGGTCGCTAAGAGCCCCAAAGAGAATATTCTGATCACGTTCAGTACCTTGTTAAAACCTCATTATCAGGGTAGGTCAGCCTCTGGCTTTCGCGGGGTAGTTTATGAATTATGTGAACTTGTCGTGAGAAACCGGGTGGGTTCGAGGTTGCCGCACCCCTCAGTGCGGCGTTCGCAAATCTCCTGGTGGCAAAGTTCGCATCTGTGTTTTTTGCATGGCACCGGTAAAATGCGCAGCCATGGTGACAGGTTCACACCAGTCGACGCCTGTCGGCAGGGGTTGGGGTAGGGGGAAGTCCTGAAAAAACAGGCTCATCTCTGCCGAGGCGGATGGCAATATTTCATTGGCCACCAATTGTGCGCGGGCTTTGACGTCAGTATCGCCGAGGCGATTGCGTACGCCCCAGCTGATGATGTAGTAGTTGCAGTAGCGCGGGTCCGACGGTGCGGGAGTGAAAGCGATATCGCGGTCGATGTCAAAGTGGCGCTTCATCATGGCTTCCTCGAAGAGCATGGCGCTGTCCTCGAAGGAGTAGGGTGTGGCATTGGCGTAGGCGTAGTGGTCGTTAGCATTGTCGAGTTCAAATTCCTCTCCCACTTCGGCGGCAGTGATTTCCAGGTCCGCCGCGCTCGGCGCCCGCCCCTCGTACATTACCTCGCCCAGTGAGCGCAGTATGTCGGATGTCAGCGGATCGAATTCGTGGAGGTGCAGAGCTACGAAATTGGGTTCGTTGGCAATAATGGCTTCCAGTACCGTAGCGTTTCGATCCAGCAGATCCCAGGTATCGGGGGGCAGGAAATCATTGGCATGAGCCAGCTCGTGGTAGAGCAGTTGTCCGATCAGGAAAACCACATCGTCGATGGTTTTGTTCGGGTTTTCCTGAAGCAGACCAAAGGGATACAGATGGTTTCCGTCCCGTACATAGCGGCTGAGGGATCGGAACTGGAGGGGATCACTGAAACCCGCCCTGAAATCGGCTTGAGGATTGATGGTGGCCAGTTCACTGGAAGTGAGCCACAGATAGCCGGGGTCCAGGTAGATGGCCCCTGTTTGAGCCGTATAGAAGGCCGGCCGGATATCAGCGTCTATGACAATGGCGGTGGTGGCCCGCAACAACAGGAGGATATCCGGCGGCAAGAGGTTCAGAGCCTGCTCGAAACGCATGGCCATCCACTCGTGGGACACCAGAACCCGGGACATGATGTCCTCAACCGTGGGGCTTTCCGTTTCCATGCCAATCAGTGGCAGTGTCTGCAGGGTGCAGGATTCCTGCAGTTGTTCCAGGACAACGCAGCTTGCCAGGACATCCTCGTAGTCCCCGGACTGCGTTTGAAGCTGCGAATCCGGAGGGAAGAGGACCCCCTGCTCATTGTCGCTGCCGCCGCACGCGAACAGGGCGCTGCACGCGGACAGCATCATTAACAGCCTGATGCAAAATTGTGTCGATTTTTCTCTTCCCTGCTTCATTCGTTATCTCCGTTTTTTTTATTGTTGCGGTTGATCGTGAAACCGCGGTCAAAACAAGATTCGGCACCGAATAGTCCCCGGGATTTCCTTCAATTGCTGTAGCGCCATTTCACTATAGGCCGAATCCACGTCCACCACCACATAACCGACATTTTCATTGGTCTGCAAATATTGGCCGCAGATATTGATATTGTTCTTTGAGAAAATCTGGTTGATGGCAGTGAGCACGCCGGGCACGTTTTTGTGGACGTGCAGCAGGCGATGCATCTTGCCATGGGTCGGCAGGGCGACTTCGGGAAAGTTGACGGAGCTTGTGGTGGTGCCGTTATCGGAGTACTTGATCAGCTTCTCCGCCACTTCCACCCCTATGTTCTCCTGGGCTTCCACGGTGGAACCACCAATATGCGGCGTGAGTATGACATTGTCGAAGGCGCGCAGGGGGCTGACAAACTCCTCGGTATTGCTCCTGGGCTCGACGGGAAAAACGTCTATGGCGGCGCCCGAAAGGTGCCTGCTTTCCAGGGCAGCTGCCAGGGCGTCTATATCGATGACGCTGCCCCGGGAGGCATTCATCAGAATGGCGCCGGGTTTCATGGCGGCGATCTGGTCCTTGCCGAACATGTTTTTGGTGGCCGGCGTTTCGGGTACGTGCAGGCTGACAATATCGGACTCGCCCAGCAGTTTCTCCAGCCGCTTGTATTGCGCGGCGTTGCCCATGGGCAGCTTGCTGACCACGTCGAAGAAGATCACGCGCATGCCCAGGCTTTCAGCCAGCACGCTGACCTGACTGCCGATGGCGCCGTAACCGATGATGCCCAGGGTCTTGCCGCGGATTTCATGGGCACCTTCCGCCGTCTTCAGCCACTCGCCCCGATGGGCGGCGGCATTTTTGGCGGGTATGTCGCGCAACAGCAGTATCGCCTGGGCGATCACCAGCTCGGCGACGCTGCGGGTATTGGAGTAGGGCGCATTGAAAACGGCAACGCCATGTTCCTGCGCGGCCACCAGGTCAACCTGATTGGTGCCGATACAGAAGCAGCCGGCGGCAATCAGTTTGGGCGCCTTCTCGAAGACGCGCCGGGTGAGGCGGGTGCGTGACCGCAGGCCGACAAAATGGGCATCCTGCAGCCGCTCGATCAATTCATCCTCAGGCAATGCCGTTTTGAGGTAATCGACATTGGTATAGCCCGCGGCGGCCAGTGAATCCACCGCGGACTGATGGACCCCTTCCAGGAGAACGAATTTGATTTTGTCTTTGTCGAGCGAAATTCTTGCCGCAGTCATGTGAGCTTCCAGAGGTGATACTTGGGTTTACGGAACGGGAACCGGTGCGAATTTTACCACAGCCGCCATTCGGCATTGCACTGCCTCGGTGACCGTCAATCGGCACGCAGCGTGCGAACGCCCTCTGCCGTGCCGAGCAAGAGTACATCTGCCGGGCGCTGGGCAAAGAGACCATTGGTGACAACGCCGGCAATCTGGTTGATGGCAATCTCCAGGCTCACGGGATCCGTGATGTGCAGCCCGTGGACATCCAGAATTTCGTTGCCATTGTCGGTGACCACGCCTTCGCGGTAGACGGGCTGGCCACCAAGCTTGATCAGTTGCCGGGCCACATAGGCGCGCGCCATGGGAATCACTTCCACCGGCAGGGGAAAAGCGCCCAGTTCCTCGACCCATTTGCTGGCGTCGGCAATGCAGACAAACTCGTTTGCGCAGGCGGCCACGATTTTTTCCCGCGTCAGGGCGGCACCGCCACCCTTGATCAGGTGCAGTTGGGCATTACTTTCGTCCGCACCGTCGATATAGAAGGCCATTTCATCCACGCTGTTGAGGTCGAAGACACCGACACCGAGGCGGGCGAGGTGATCGGCGGTGGATTGCGAGCTGGCCACGGTGCCGCGGAACCTGTCCTTGTGTTGGGCCAGCAGTTCGATAAAAAAGGTCGCCGTGGAGCCGGTACCGACACCGACGATGGTGCTCGGTTGCAGCCTGGGTAAAATATAATCCACGGCCGCCTGAGCGACAGCTTGCTTGAGTGCGTCCTGATTCATGGCGACCTCTGTTGAGCTATTGATTTGCAGGAATGATGTGCGCGCCATTTTACGCGTTTGTTGCAAACTGTTGCAGTTCATGCTTGAAATTAAGCCCAATGCAGCGTGCCGGCAATGACTTGGACGCCGGCATCCATTAGACTGTGCCATTCCTTTTCATAAAGACATCAAGTAAAAACCATGCCGCACACCTATGTAAAGCGCATCCTCGACGCTCGTATCTACGACCTCGCGGTGGAAACCCCGCTGAGTGAAGCCCGGCTACTCTCCGCGCGCACCCGAAACAATGTTTTGCTGAAGCGCGAGGACTTGCAGCCGGTATTCTCCTTCAAGGTGCGCGGCGCCTACAACAAGCTGCGGCAGCTTACCCAGGAGCAGAGAGACAAGGGCGTCATCGCCGCCTCCGCTGGCAATCACGCCCAGGGCCTGGCCATGGCGGCGCGCCACATGGGTGTCAATGCCGTAATCGTGATGCCGCGCACCACGCCGGCCATCAAGGTGGATGCGGTTCGCCATCGGGGTGCCAAGGTCATTCTGCAGGGGGATACCTACGACGAGGCCTCGGCCTTTGCCCGCAAGCTGGTGGAAGAAAAGGGCATGACCTATGTGCCGCCCTATGACGACCCTGATGTCATTGCCGGGCAGGGCACCGTCGCCATGGAGCTACTGCGCCAGCACCCTGGCCAGATAGATGCCGTTTTTATTCCGGTGGGCGGCGGCGGCCTCTGTGCCGGCATGGCCGCCTATATCAAATATGTGCGGCCGGGCATCAAGGTTTTTGCCGTGGAGCCCGACGACGCCGCCTGCCTGAAGGCGGCCATGGAAAAAAATCGCCGGGTCGTGCTGCCGCAGGTGGGTTTGTTTGCCGATGGCGTGGCCGTGGCGCAAATCGGCAAGGAGACCTTCCGCGTTATCAAGTCCAGCATCGATGGTGTCATTACCTGCACCACCGACGAAATCTGCGCGGCCATCAAGGACATCTTCGAAGATACCCGTTCCATCGCCGAACCGGCTGGTGCCCTGGCGCTGGCGGGGCTGAAAAAGTATGTGGCGGAAACCGAAATCGAGGATCAGACGCTGATCGCCATCGACAGTGGCGCCAACACCAATTTTGACCGCTTGCGCTACATCTCCGAGCGTACGGAAATTGGCGAGCAGCGGGAAGCCATCTTCGCCGTGACCATTCCGGAAAAGCCCGGCAGCTACAAGAAGTTCTGCAGCATCCTCGGCAAGCGCAATATCACCGAGTTCAACTACCGCTATTCCGATTCACGGCAGGCGCACATTTTCGTCGGCCTGCAGGTGTCCGGGGAACACAATGACCGGCAGAAACTGGCGGATCATCTGCGCGAAAAAGGGTATGACCTGGTGGATATGACCGACAACGAAATGGCCAAAATGCATATTCGCCACATGGTTGGTGGTCATGCGCCGGGCCTTGTTTCCGATGAAGTCGTCTACCGCTTCGAGTTTCCCGAGCGCCCCGGCGCTCTGTTGGGTTTCCTGACCAAGCTCGCCGGCCGCTGGAATATCTCCATGTTCCATTACCGCAACCACGGCGCGGCCTATGGCCGGGTATTGGTCGGTATGCAGGTGCCTATCGGTGAGCGGAAGGAGGTTGAAGCATCGCTGAATGAGCTGAATTATCCCTACTGGGAAGAAACAGCCAATCCCGCTTACCAGTATTTTCTGGCCTGACCGTCAGATAATCGGGTCACCTCGGTAGGCATTGGCGAGCGTTAGTTCCCGCGCATCGCCGGCAAACAGCCGGTTTTCCGTGATGAGTCTCTCATATTTCGTAGTGGTTGCCCCTACCGCCGGGCGTCTTGTCAAACAGTGTCTATAATTATCTAGCGTTCGTTGATCTCAAGCTTGAATTCAGAGTTCCCGAACCCGAATCGAAGTCCGGCCCGGACGCAGCATGCGACCGGGCTCATCAATCTCAACTATTAGTTTGCTCCTCGCAGTTTATAAGACTCGTTCTGAAAAACGTGCGGAAGAAATGGGGGTCTAAAATGAAACCAGACGTTTTAACTCTCGCCGTAGTCATCTTTGTGGTAGGCGTTCTGGCGAGCAGCTTCGGTGTTACAGATGTTTTCCAGTCTGACTCCAGGCCAGTATTGGCGGAGTATCAGCCGACTGTGACGTCGGCATATGCCAGCCAGGGTTCGAGCGAAATCAATCGCTGATTCGAGGCAGCCACCGCTGGTGGTTGCCTACCCTGTCATCCCCTCAGAAATAGCCCTCAGAACACCGTGCAAGCCCCATCGGTGACAATCATATCCACCGGTACATCCCAGCTCTGTGTCCCCAAGGCGCTTACCTGCTGACACTGGTGAGCCAGGCCAACCAGAACGGGAGCGGCTTTGGGATACTGGTGGCGGTAGCCAAAAGTCCGGTCGTAGAAGCCGCCCCCCATACCCAAACGGTTACCGCGCGAATCGAAACCCACCAGCGGTAGACACACCAGATCCAGCTCATCGCCGGCAACGCGGGGTACGCGGGGCAGGGGTTCGGGTATACCGAAACGGTTGCGCCGCAACTTGTCGCCGGGGCGGTAGGAGGCAAAGCTCATGGCCGACGAGCGCTTGTCCAGCACCGGCAGATAACAGTGTTTGCCCAGTGCCAGGGCTCGTCGCATCAGCGGCTGCGGATCCAGTTCGCCGTCATTGGCAATATAGAAAGCGATATGTCGCGCGTTGAGGAAGACGTATTGATGGCTGATGCGATTGACCAGCCCGAGTGCAGCGCGGACCTGCTGCGGGGGCGTCAGCGCCCGACGTCGGGCGCGGAGAATCTGCCGCAGCTGCTGGCGGCTGATGTCGGTTGGCGGTTGGAATATCTTCAGAGTCATCTCCAAAGAGTTTGGGGCAGCCCCGCTCGGAGGTGGGGTTTCAGCATTGCGAGGGTTCGCTTCTCACACGCTGTCATTGTCTGGATTATTGGAGCCCGGGCGCGTCGCTGTCAATTATACCTTGAACCCGACAGTTCAAGGGGGAGGTTCCTGTCGTATATAAGGCTTTCCGTCACGCGGACATGCACACAACACGCGCGAGAAACCTCCAGGGTAACGCTTATCGGCTCAGGGATTCATTGACTGGCGAACACCCCAGGCGCATTCAGTATAACAATGCTGCTCTGCGGAACACAGTCTTGACTTTGAAGAAAAACGAACAGGCTCAAACACAAGCAGTGTCAGGAGTAGGTTGGGTTAGCCGCGTAGCGGCGTAACCCAATATTGCTATAACGGGCGGTTGTCGGGTTACGACATTCGCGGGGCTCACGTCTAACCCGACCTACAGGGTGGCAGGATCGGTTGCCAGCAAGGCGCGTGTAGGTAGGGTCACAATTCTGCTTTTCCCTTTTCCCTTTTCCCTAATCCTTCCCTAATGCCTGTTCCAGTTTTTTGGCGATGCGCTCCAGCACCACGCCGGTTTCCGGGTTGGATTCCTGCTGGGCGCGGGCCTGGTGGAGCTCGTGGCAGAGGTTCAGTGCGGCCATGACGGCGATACGATCGAGGCCGACCACGCTGCCGCTGCTGCGGATGGCGCGCATGCGCTCGTCCAGGTCTTCGGCCGCCTGGAGCAGAGCCTTGCGCTCATCCGGCGGGCAGGCAACCTGATAATCCTTGTCCAGTATCTGTACAAAAACCGGCGAGCTTGTGTCTTTCACCATGGGGTCCTCAGGATTCAGCGGCCAGACTCTTCAGCCGTACGATCATGGCTTCCACGCGACTGCGTGCAATATCGTTCTTTTCGACCAGTCGGGCGCGCTCCTGAAGCCAGTTTTCTTCACGCGCGCGCAGCTGATCATTTTCTCTGGCGAGTTTCCCGCAGAGGTCAATAAGCTCGTCGAGCCTGCTTTCGACATGCACTAAAACGTTTTTTGGCATAGCTTGCTTACCGGAAAATGGCATACATGTGCGGCGCCCACGGCTTCGCACCGGGTACTGCATGTGCTTACTATATGGGTAGCCTCGATACGGGTCAATTGTCGGTGAGAGATTCCTTGAACTGCGGTGCCGAAATTGTTGACCTGACAGCAGAATCCCGGCTCTGCAATGGTGGAGTCAGCGAGCTTTGGGGGATTCGTGATAGCATTACGGCCAACGCAAATCAGGACCAATCACACCTTTATGACGGTATTCAGGCAATATGATGAATGGGCTGACCTCCTGCTGAAATTGCAGGCGATAGTGAGCCCGGCGGAATTGCAGGGCATGCTGTGCGGACGCCTGAGCGGCGGCCAGCGTCTGAGTCCGACGGAGTGGCTGCGGGCGGCTATTGAATTCATGGATCTGGTGGACTCGGATCTGGAAACGGCTCTGGACGAGGAAAGCCGGGGAGCGCTGTTGGCACTTTATGAAGAGTGCCTGGCCAACCTCAGCGACTATTCCCGCACTCTGAATCTGCTCCTGCCGCCGGACGAAGTCACCTTGCGTCAGCGAATTGATGCCCTTGCCGGCTGGTGCGAAGGCTTTCTTCACGGTTTGGGCGCCTCCGGCCTGGAGGGCAGCAGCCAGTTGCCACCGGACGTGGTGGAGGCGCTGCGCGACCTGGCGCAGATATCACAGGCGACCCTGGATGAAGAGGAACTGGAGGAAAACGAATTCTATTACACCGAGCTGGTCGAATATGTGCGTGTGGCCGTATTGACGCTCTTTACGGAACTGAATCCCACCTCATCCACCATGCCCGGCCAGGTTCACTGATATCAAGGCTGCCTAACCTCATGACCATTAACAAACAGGAATTTGCCCGCCGTCGCAAGCTATTGATGGGCATGATGGAGCCCAACAGTATTGCCGTACTGGCGTCGGGTCGGGAAAAGACCCGCAGTCGGGACACCGAATTTCATTTCCGTCAAGACAGTGACTTCTTCTATCTCAGCGGCTTTCCCGAGCCGGAAGCCGTGCTGGTGCTGGTGCCCGGGCGGGAGCACGGAGAATACGTGCTGTTTTGTCGCGAGCGCAATCCCGACAAGGAAATCTGGGACGGCTACCGGGCCGGCCCCGAGGGCGCCTGCGAAAAATACGGCGCCGATGATGCCTTTCCCATCGATGATATCGACGAAATACTGCCGGGTCTGATCGAGGGCCGGGAGCGGGTTTACTACGCCATGGGCAAGGACAGCGACTTTGACTTGCAGGTCATGGACTGGGTCAACCGTATTCGCGCCAAGGTCCGATCGGGCGCGACCCCGCCGGGAGAATTCCTCGATCTCGACCACTTCCTCCACGATATGCGCCTGTTCAAGAGCGCGGCGGAAGTGCGCGTGATGCGCCGCGCGGCGGAAATTTCCGCCGCGGCCCATGTGCGCGCCATGCGCGCCTGCCGCCCCGGTCTCCACGAATATGAGCTGGAGGCGGAGATCCTTTACGACTTCACCCGCATGGGCGCGCGTTTCCCTGCCTACAACACCATCGTCGGCGGCGGTAACAACGGCTGCATCCTTCACTACATCGAGAACAGCGACAAGCTCAAGGATGGCGAGTTGGTATTGATCGATGCCGGTTGTGAGTATCAGGGTTACGCCGCGGATATCACCCGGACCTTTCCGGTCAACGGCACCTTCAGTGAAGCTCAGGCAGCACTCTACAACCTGGTGCTGGAGGCTCAGGAAGCCGCCATGGCTGAGTTGCGTCCCGGCAACCACTGGAATGCGCCCCACGACGTGTCGGTGAAAGTCATTACCGAGGGACTGCTCCGCCTGGGGCTGTTGCAGGGCTCCCTGGAAGATCTGATTGATCAGGGTGCCTACCGCAACTTTTACATGCACCGCATTGGCCATTGGCTGGGCATGGACGTCCACGACGTCGGCGATTACAAGGTCGGCGGCGAGTGGCGCATTCTTGAGCCGGGTATGGTAATGACGGTTGAACCCGGTATCTATGTGGCGCCGGATAATATGGATGTCGCACGCAAGTGGCGTGGCATCGGCATTCGCATTGAAGACGACGTTGTGATCACCAAGGACGGCTGTGACGTATTGACCAAGGATGCTCCCAAAACAGTGGCTGAAATCGAGCAGCTGATGACAGGACGCTAACGACCAATTACCGTGACCAGCGAACAGGCAACAGATATCGTCATTATCGGCGGCGGCCTGGTGGGCGCCTCGCTGGCGTTGTTGCTCGCCCGGGTTTTGCCGCAAAAACAAATAGTGCTACTGGAAGCGAGACCCTTTCCCGGAGCGGATCAGCCCAGTCAGGAATCTTCCCCGGCAGGTTTCGACCAGCGCTCCACCGCCCTGTCCCCCAGTAGTGCCGACCTCTTTGCCGATCTGGGGTTGTGGGACTCCTTGCGCGCCCAGGCGTCGCCCATTCGCCAGATCCAGGTTTCCGATCGCGGCCAGTTCGGCGCCGCCCGCTTTGGCCCGGAGGACAACGACGGCAAGCCGCTCGGCTATGTGGTGTCCAATAGGGTGCTGGGCCGCAGTCTGCTCGACCGGCTGCAAAACACCGCCAATATCGACGCCCGCGCGCCAGTGGAAGTCGAGTCGCTGAAGCCGGTGCGGCACGGCATGCAGGTAAATTTTAGTTGCGGCAAACAGCGGGATAATCTGCGCGCAAGCCTGGCGATCATCGCCGACGGTGCCGGCTCTCCTCTGGCCGCTAGCCTGGGGGTGTCCAGTCACAGCAAGGATTACGGGCAGTGCGCACTGATTGCCAATGTCAGCTATGAACAGCCACACCGAGGCCGCGCGTTCGAGCGTTTCACACAGCTCGGGCCCCTGGCGCTTCTGCCGCTCCCGGGCGAGGCGCAGACGGAAAGCGCGCTCATCTGGACGCGCCCGTTGGACAGACTGGCGGAAGTGCAGGCTTGGTCCGACGATGAATTTCTGCGGGAATTGCAGCGGGAATTCGGCTACCGCCTCGGGCACTTCACCCGCGTGAGCAAGCGCAGTGTCTACCCGCTGGCCCTGCAACTGGCCGGGGAACAGGTGCGCTCTTCACTGGTGCTTATGGGCAACGCGGCCCATTCACTGCACCCGGTGGCGGGTCAGGGCTTCAATCTGGCGCTGCGCGACGGGGCGCGACTGGCCCAGACGCTGGCGACGGGGGAGGCTCGGGGCCTGGCGCTGGGGGATCTCAAGCTGTTGCAAGCATACGAGCAGCAACAAAAGAACGATCAGGCCGCGACCGTTGGCCTCAGCGACAGTTTCATCCGTATCTTCGCCACCGGACAGCCGGCGATCGTGGCCGGTCGCAATCTCGGCCTCCTGTCCCTGGAATTGATCGGCGGCTGGCGCGAAACTTTTCTTTCACAGATGGCTGGACGTTCGCAAGCGCGGGCGCGGCTCGGCCTTTAGGAGTTGGCTACTTTGAAAAAGACCGGTGACGACCAGCCACAAGCCGAAGACTGCGACCTGCTGATCGTGGGTGCGGGTCTGGTTGGCGCCACCCTGGCCTGCTATCTGTGCCAGCAGCAACCGGATCTGCGCGTGATCCTGATGGATGCCGCTGCCGAACCCCCGGCCTACAGCGGCGAAGACTTCGATCCCCGGGTGGTGGCACTGAGCCCCGGCTCTCAGCGGCTGCTGGATCAACTCGGTGTCTGGCCGGAGATCCTCGCCGCCCGGGCCTGCCCCTATCGGGAAATGCGTGTGTGGGATGCCGAAGGCACGGCGAGCATCCATTTCACCAGCGACCAACTGCACCTGCCGGCACTGGGGCACATTGTTGAAAACAGCGTGGCGGTGAGAGCCCTGCACCAGCGTCTGCGTGAGCAGGAGGCCGACAGCGGATTGCGCTATATGGTCGACAAACGGCTCACCGGGCTGCACCGACCACGGGCGAATGGCCCGATTCATCTGGAGCTGGAATCCGGCGAACATTTCACCGCCCGCCTGCTGATCGCCGCCGATGGCGCCACTTCCGCGGTTCGCGACATGGCCGGATTCGAGACCCGGGAATGGGACTATGGCCAGGCGGCCATAGTGACAACCGTGCGCACCGCGGAAAGCCATGAGTTCACGGCCTGGCAGCGCTTCCAGGCATCGGGGCCCCTGGCGTTTTTACCCCTGCAGCCTTCAGGAGAAGAAGCAGCCAATAATAGCCGCTACTCCTCCATTGTCTGGTCAGTTATCACCGAGCGCGCCGAGACTCTGATGCAACTGGATGACGCCGCTTTCCGCGATGAGCTGGGCAAGGCATTTGAACAACGTCTGGGTCCGGTCGAGGATGTGGCCCAGCGTCACTGTTTGCCTTTGCAGCAGCGCCATGCGGTGCGCTATTGGCAGCCGGGCATTGCACTGGTGGGAGACGCCGCCCACAGCCTGCACCCCCTCGCGGGCCAGGGAGTGAATCTGGGGCTGCGCGATGCCCAGGTACTCGGCGAGGAAATTACGCGGGCCTGCCGCCGGGAGATCCCCCTGAATGACGTTTCCATATTGAAGCGCTACGAGCGCCGCCGCCAGGGCCATAATCTGGCGGCCATGGCGACCATGGAAACCTTCAAACGGCTTTTCGCGGCGGAGGCGCCGGCCCTGCGCTGGCTACGCAACGCAGGCATGAGCTTTGTCGACCGCCAGGCCTGGCTGAAGAAGCGTCTCGCCGCCCTGGCGATGGAATAGACGCTCAAAAAACGCACAGCACCTTCATAACATCCGAATCGGATCACTATGGACGTCCAGCACAAAAATCAAAACGTCGGCGCTCGCGATGCCCTGACGTCGGACCTGCCGCGCTGGCTGGATCACGCCACCGCCTACACGCTTTCCGCCGCCGTACTCTTCGCTGTCAGCATCAGCTTTCCGTTTCTGGCCCTGGAGGCTCTGGGCATGCGGCAGGAGGCGAGCATCCTTACCGGTGTTGTGGCGCTGGCCGACCACGGCCGCTGGCTGTTGGCGGCGCTGGTTTTCATTACCATTGTTTTTATGCCCCTGCTCGAGATTATCGGGCTCTTGTACCTGCTTATACCCTACAGATTTCAGCGCCGCCTGCCCGGACAGATCGCGGTGTTTCGCTGGCTGGTGACAATGCAGCCCTGGAGCATGCTGGAGATTTTCGCATTGGCGGTACTGGTGAGCCTGGTAAAGCTCGCCGAAACGGCAGCCATAGTGCCCGGCGTGGCCATGTTTGCGTTCTTCCTGGTGGTGGGAGCGCTGCTTGGTGCTTACGTCAAGATGGATCGGCGCCAGATTTGGACCTGGTTATGCCGCGAGAACACCTTTGTCGAACAGGCCGACGAGCCAGTCTTTGAGTGCTCCATATGCAGGGCCATGGTAGGGCGCGGCATAGTCCGGCGCGAACACCGCTGTCCCCGCTGCCAGACCAGCATTCACGAGCGTATTCCCCACAGTATCCAGAAAACCTCGGCGCTGCTGCTGGCATCGGCCATTCTCTACATTCCGGCCAATGTCCTGCCCATCATGTCCTATACCTCCTTTGGCGTGACGCGCACCGATACGATTTTTTCCGGAGTGGTGGCGCTGATCAGCGGGGGCTCCTGGTGGGCCGCAGTCGTGGTTTTTGTGGCCAGCATAGTAGTGCCCATTGCCAAGCTGGTTGTGCTAACGTATTTGATCTGGGCAGTGAAGCGGGGTGCGAAGCTGGACGCGCGCCACCAGCGGACCCTGTTTCGCAGTATCGAAATTATTGGCCGCTGGTCGATGGTAGATGTCTTTGTCGTCACCTTGCTGGTGGCGGTGGTGCAATTTGGCTTGTTCGGTCACGTCGAACCCCGCGGGGCCATTGTCGCCTTTGGCGGCGTAGTGGTGCTGACCATGCTGGCGACGCAAACCTTTGATCCGCGTTTGCTGCAGGATGCCCAGGACAGTCGCTGATTTCCGTCCAAGTGTCATCCCCATGCCGACAGACTATGAATTGGATTCTGGCAAAAACCATGTTGAGAAAACTGCGTTCCATTTCCCCTGTGTGGATTGTCCCAATCGCGGCCCTGATCGTTGCCCTGGGTCTGGCATATCGCGCCTGGGAAGCCCGTGGAGCCGAGGTCGAAATCCTGTTCGACAGCGCCAGCGGGATTGAAGTGGGCAAAACCAAGGTTCGGCTCAAGGATGTGGAAGTGGGCAAGGTGGTCTCGGTGCAACTGACCGCCGATCTGGAGCAGGTGCGTGTTACCGCCGCACTGGACCGGGGAGTCTCCCGCCATCTGAGCAGCAACACCCGCTTCTGGGTGGTGGCGCCCCGGGTCAGCGCCAGCGGCATTTCCAATATCGGCACCTTGATCTCCGGAATCTATATTGTCATGGATCCGGGCGAACCCGGGGCCAATCAATCGGTGTTTGTCGGTCTCGATGAACCACCGGCGATTCGTTCCGATGAAGAGGGGCGCAGCTTTGTGCTTCAGGCGGAAGAGCTGGGGTCCCTCGATATAGGATCACCGGTCTACTATCGCCAGTTCAAGGTGGGCGAAGTGACCAGCTATCATCTCTCCGAAGCGGGCGATCATGTAACGGTCAACATCTTTGTGCCGGCGCCCTACGATCAGCTGGTGCAGACCCGCAGTCGCTTCTGGAATGTCAGTGGCTTTGGTTTTACCTTTGGCGCCGACGGCTTGAAAGCCACCATGGCATCCCTGGCGTCGCTGATTTCAGGGGGGATTGCTTTCGATAACTCGGTCGGCTTCGAGGGCAGTGAAACGGCCAGGGATGGTCAGCGATTCCTGCTTTACGAGGATAAGGAATCCGTCCTGGCCGGGCGCTACAGCCTCAAATATTATTACCTGTTGAAGTTCGGTGGTTCCGTGCGCGGCCTGTCCATCGGCGCGCCGGTCGAGTACCGCGGAATTACCGTGGGCAATGTCATAGACGTGACTCTCGACAATACCAGCAAGGACAGCAAGAGCCTCTATGTCTACATCGCGTTGGAGCCCCAGCGACTCAACCCCGATAGCCGGCCGACACGGGAGCAAACCGATGAACTCATGGCGAAAATGGTCGAGCAGGGATTGCGCGCACAATTGAAAACGGCCAATTTGGTAACCGGCGCCCGCTATGTGGATCTCACCTTTGCCGATGAACCCGCGGGCGAATTTGTGCGCCTGGAACAATATTCCATCCTTCCCACCACCGACGACGCCATTGATCAGATAGGGCGCGAACTGGCATCGGTGGTGGACAAGTTGAACAAAATACCCTTTGATACCATCGGCAAAAATCTGTCCGGCAGCATGGCCAGCCTCAATCAACTGCTGACGCAACTGGAGCAGCAGCAGACGGCGCGAAAACTGGGCAGCACCCTCACCCACGTGGAAAGTGCCTCCGAGGGTCTGGACGAAACCCTGCAAAGCGCCAACAGCGTTCTGCTACAGATGCGGCAAACCCTGAAAACCTTTGACCGCACCCTGGCACCCGATTCAGAGCTGCACTATGAAATGATTGAGGCACTGAAATCGGTCGAAGAGGCGGCACAATCTTTCGACAGCCTGACCGATCAACTCAACCGCTATCCCAATGCGCTCATTTTTGGAGTCGACAAGCAATGATTCAGTCTCTCGGAAACCTGTCACTGCTTGTCCTGCTTTTCGCTCTGGGTGGTTGTTCAGGGCTGAAGTATAAAACCGACTATTACACGCTGGTCGCGGATCGGGACGCAGCCCTGCAAGTCGAGCAGCCCTACGAAGAGAGTCTGGGGGTGGGTCCGGTGCGCCTGCCGGAAATGCTTGATCACCCGGGGATTGTCAGCCGCGACGAGGGTCAGAAATTGCTGGTCGCCTCCTACGCGGTCTGGGCCGGCGACCTTAACGAGGCGGTCACGCGGGTGCTGGCGGATAACCTGTCACAGTACCTTGGCTCGGACCAGGTGTGGCCTTTTCCCTGGGATAACCGGGTGCGACCAGAGCGCACGATCCGGGTGGTGTTCGAACGCTTCAGCGGCGAGCGTGGCGGTGAGGTGGAATTGCAGGCGAAATGGCGCCTGATTTCCGGCGATGGCAATGAGCAGCTTTATTCGGGGAAGTTGACCTTGCGGACGAAAGCCGAAAATAATTCCTATAACGCTTATGTCGCCGCTCTCAATGAACTGCTCAATCGGTTATCGAAGGCGATTGCACAGGCTGTCGCCGAACAGTCAGCAGATCCGCAGCAAAAAACCAACCCCTGAACATAAAACGGGAGCGGCACTCACCGTCCCCGCTTGTATGTTGACTGCACCAATGCCAGATCCCCATCACCCATCACCCATCATTCACTGCGACAGCTCATAAGCCACCACGGAATGCTTCAGGAAGGTGGGCACATAGAGGATTCGCTGCGCGTCGTTCCAGCCGATATCCGCCGTGTTTTTGCCTGTTTCGCGGGTATCCAGCAGGGTGGTCAGTTCGCCGTCGGCGCTGAGGTGATAGATGATGCCGGCCCAGCAACTCACGATGAATTCACCGGGTGCGATCATTTCCACACCATCGGCGTTTTCCTCAAAACCGTCAAAAATTTTGGTCAGGGTTTTATCGGCACTGACCTTCCATAAGCTGGTGCCCGCCGCCACGTAAAGGTCGGTGCCGACACTGGTGAGGCCATTGACTTTCTCCAGGTCTTCGAGATAGACCTCGGCAGCACCGTTGGCAATCCGGTGGATCTTGTTGGTGCGGGTGTCGGAAACGTAAACCACGCCGGCATCATCAACAGCGATATCGTTCAGGAAAACCGAGTCCGGGACGGGAATGCGGGCTTCAACCGTCTGGGTTTCGATATCGATGACGGCAACATCATGCAAGTCCGCTACATAAAGCTTGCCTTGATAGGTGCCCATGCCTTTTGGGGCATGGAGTCCCCGCACCCAATCCTGGTCGAGGATGTCTCCGTTCAATGACAGTTTGGCGATGCCTCCCTTGCCGTCGGCGGCGCTGCCGTCGCCCTCGATTTCGGAGACAAACAGGACATCCCCATCGGTGCCTTGATCAGTGCCTTGATAGTAAAGGACAGACTCCGGGACTCGCAGGTCTCCGGTTTCCCATTGCTGGGAGAGGTTAATGGCCGTAGCGGTTTCGGTGGTTGCCAATGGCTGTTGCGGCTCCGTGGTATCGCCGTTACCGCAGGCATACAGTGGTAAAACCAGCGCCAGTCCGTACAGTATCTTCTTCATTGTGCTCTCCTTTTCCAGTTACTTTACCAGGTGAAAGTCCCGTGAATGAGTAGATCGGCCCCCGAGCGAGCGGGCGGATGAAATGCTACCACAGACGCCATGCAGACCCTGCGCCGATGGGCGACAGCGGGTATTTGTAGCATCCGCGCGGCGCCTTCTATACTCTATTTGTCAAAAGTATGACAAATAGTACTCCCAGGGTTCGTTTGTTTGCTAAGCTTGGCAGAGTCCCGATTTCTACTTTGAAAGGTTGTTGTGTTGTTGTTGGAAACCCTATTGGCGCCCGCCCAGCTATTTGGCTACCTCGCGTTTTTGCTGGGCGTCAGCTCGTTTCTGCAAAAGCGGGACATGCCTTTCAAGTTGCTTATGACCCTGCAGGGCATGAGCTATGTGGCGCACTTTTTTCTGCTGGGCAATCTGACGGCTTCGGTCAGTGCCACCATGAGCGCCCTGCGCTCCGCCCTGTCCTTGCGGGCCCAGGCCCTATGGCTCGCCTGGGTATTCATTGCGGTGACCCTGAGCCTGGGCTTGTGGCTTTCCCAGGTGTGGACGGACATGCTGCCCATTTTGGCCTCCTGCACCAGTACCTATGCGCTCTTCCGCCTGCGCGGCGTGCCCCTGCGCTGTGTCGTGCTGTTCAGCTCAACTCTGTGGCTGGCCAACAATATTATCAGCGGCTCCATCGGCGGCATCCTACTGGAAGTCACCGTGATCAGCGTCAACCTCTTTACCATATACCGCCTGCTTCGCGACAAGCGGGTCTCGCTGCAGTTGATCGGACAGCCCAGCGACGGCCACCAATAGTCTCGGACAGTGCAGCAACCCGCGGTTCCGTCCCCTTTGCGAGCCCGCGACGCTGGCTCATTTGGGTGTGGCGCCGTATAATTCCGCCTTTATTCAGCCGCAACAGCGGGAGACCCTTATGGCCTCAGCAATGGCCTCAACAACAGCCCCGGCAATGGCCGCACGCACGGCATCGGTAAGTCGCGATACCCTGGAAACGCAAATCTCCGTCAGCCTCAACCTGGATGGTACGGGTGCGGGCAAATTCGACACGGGAGTGCCGTTTCTGGAGCATATGATGGACCAGATCGCCCGTCACGGCATGATCGACCTCGATGTCACCTGCCGCGGGGACAACCATATCGATGATCATCACAGTG
The DNA here is from genome assembly GCA_964515945.1 of uncultured Cellvibrionaceae bacterium. GTDB lineage: Bacteria > Pseudomonadota > Gammaproteobacteria > Pseudomonadales > Cellvibrionaceae > CAYQQJ01. The sequence goes on along the minus strand of CAZEWY010000005.1, from coordinate 9,366 downwards.
TCGAGGACATAGGGATTACCCTGGGTCAGGCGGTGGCCAAGGCCCTGGAAAGCAAAAAGGGCATTCGCCGCTACGGTCACGCCTATGTGCCCCTGGATGAGGCCCTGTCCCGCGTGGTGCTTGACTTCTCCGGTCGCCCCGGGCTGATCATGCAGGTTCCCTTCACCCAGAAACGCATTGGCAACTTCGATACCGAACTCTTCTGGGAGTTCTTTCAGGGCTTCGTCAATCACGCCCAGGTCACCCTGCACATCGATTGTCTGCGCGGCAGCAATGCCCACCACCAGATCGAGACCGTCTTCAAGGCCTTCGGTCGCGCTCTGCGCATGGCCGTGGAAAAGGATCCGCGTCTGGGCGATGCCATGCCGAGTACCAAGGGTACGCTTTAATCTCAGTAATCCCGATCAGGGGAGGCCGGCGCCTCCCGTCAAAGTGAGCAAATGACAGCAACGCAAATAGCAGTTATTGACTACGACATGGGCAACCTGCATTCGGTGGCCAGCGCCCTGCAGCATGTGGCGCCGGATGCCGAGGTTGTCATCACCTCGGACCGACAGGTCATCGCCGACGCCGACCGCGTCATCTTCCCCGGCGTGGGCGCCATTCGCGACTGCATGGCCGAAATTCGCCGTCTGGATTTTGATCGCGCCGTGGCGGATGCTGTGGCCAGTGGCAAGCCGGTACTGGGCATCTGCGTGGGCATGCAGGCACTGATGGCGCGCAGTGAGGAAAACGGCGGCGTCGACTGCCTGAATATTCTGGACGGGGAAGTGAAAGGCTTTGCCGCCAACGCGGCCTTTTCGGCGGACGCCGCTGGCGGGCGGTTCGATGGGCAGTTGAAGGAACGGTTAAAAGTACCGCACATGGGCTGGAACCAGGTGGAGCAGACCCTGGACCACCCGCTGTGGCGCGATATCGAATCCGGCAGCCGCTTCTATTTTGTCCACAGCTTCTATGTGCAGCCGACGGATCCAGGCATCATCGCCGGGCGCTGCCATTACGGGGTGCCCTTTGCCGCTGCCCTGAGTCACAACAACCTGTTTGCCGCGCAATTTCACCCGGAAAAAAGCCACACCCACGGCTTGCAGTTGCTGCGCAATTTTTGTGGCTGGAACGGTCAACCCTGACGTTTCGCCTCAGCCGGATATCAACTTTCAAGGTTCCTCTTTACCATGCTCATAATTCCCGCAATTGATCTGAAAGACGGCAAGTGTGTCCGCTTGCGTCAGGGCCTGATGGATGACTCCACGGTGTTTTCCGATGACCCCGTGGCCGTTGCTCGCCGTTGGGTGGAGCAGGGCGCGCGCCGCCTGCATCTGGTGGATTTGAACGGTGCCTTTGCCGGCGAGCCGGTCAATGGCCAGGTGGTTACCGATATTGCCCGCGCCTTTCCCGAATTGCCGATTCAGATTGGCGGCGGTATCCGCTCGGCGGCGACTATCGAACACTACCTGAACGCCGGCGTGAACTACGTCATCATCGGTACCAAAGCGGTGAAGGAACCGGCCTTTGTGACAGAAATGTGCCAGCGATTTCCCGGCCACATCATTGTCGGCCTGGATGCGAAAGAGGGCTTCGTCGCCACCGACGGCTGGGCGGAAGTCTCTGAAGTCAAAGCCACGGATCTCGCCAAAAAATTCGAAGCCGATGGCGTCAATGAAATTGTCTACACGGATATTGCCCGGGACGGCATGATGCAGGGCGTCAACGTGGAAGCGACCGTGGAAATGGCCCGGGCGTCGAGCATCCCCATCATCGCCTCGGGCGGCATCACCAATATGGATGATATCCAGCGTCTGCTGCCGTACGCGGGCGAGGGCATTGTCGGCGCCATCACCGGTCGCGCCATTTATGAAGGCTCTCTCGATCTGGCCGAGGCGCAGGCCGCCTGCGACAAGGTTTAGGAGGTCTCATGGCCCTGGCAAAACGCATTATTCCCTGTCTGGACGTTGATTGTGGCCGCGTGGTCAAGGGCGTGCAATTCGTCGATATCCGGGACGCGGGCGACCCGGTTGAAGTGGCCAAGAAATACAACGATCAGGGTGCCGACGAAATCACTTTCCTGGACATTACCGCCAGCCACGAAGGCCGGGACACCACGGTGCATACAGTCGAAAAAATTGCCGCCGAAGTCTTTATTCCTCTTACCGTGGGCGGCGGTATCCGCCGTATCGAAGATATCCGCACCATGCTCAATGCGGGTGCGGACAAGGTGGGTATCAACTCAGCCGCCGTGCAGAACCCGGATTTCGTCAAGGAGGCCGCCGACCGGTTCGGTGCCCAGTGCATTGTCGTCGCCATAGACGCCAAGCGCGTCTCGGGTCCCGAAGACAAGCCGCGATGGGAAATTTTCACCCACGGCGGACGCAAGCCGACGGGCATTGATGCCGTGAAGTGGGCAGTAAGGATGGTCGAGAATGGTGCTGGAGAGATTCTTCTGACCAGCATGGACCGCGATGGCACCAAGGATGGCTTCGACCTCGGGGTCACCCGTGCCGTCAGCGATGCGGTTTCAGTGCCGGTTATTGCATCGGGGGGTGTGGGAGAGTTGCAGCATCTGGTGGATGGCGTGGTGAAGGGCGGGGCGGACGCCGTGTTGGCCGCGAGTATCTTTCACTTTGGCCAGTTTACTGTGCCCCAGGCCAAGGCTTTTATGCGTGAGCACGGTATCGAGGTGCGCCTTTAAGGCACAAAAAAGGCTCCCCGCAGGGAGCCTTTGGCGGTGCTCGTCGAGCACCGGAATTCGGTGAATGCTTGAACGGCTCTGCCAGCTGACTTATGCCGCGTGTCCGTAACGCTCCAGGGAGGCTATGGTTTCCGGCTCGGCGTGCACGATAAAGTCGATGAAATCGCTGACGCCTCGCTGGGCTTCCAGCAGGCTATCAAAGGGGCCGATGTCCACGCCTTCGCGGGTGCTGTAATACCAGTATCCGCTCTTTTCAAAAAAGCGTTGTTGCCGTACCGGGACTTCGGACTTCTCGCCAATTCTGTTCATGGCAAATTCCTCAGGGTTGATCACGTTATGTTCCCTCATGTTTTTAAACTTGAAGCGCAAGTGGAAATCGTCTCCTCATTCCTTGTTGTATCGTGGCCCGGTGACCCGGGTCAGCCCTTGGTCCTCGGCGTAAATTGATTACCGAGAAAAACCTATTTTCCGCCCAAATTTGCGGAGTTTCAATCTTTTTTGACGAGGGTCAAAAGACTTTTCGGGAGCTCCAACGCGGCCGGAAAGTTGTGCGGATTATAATCACCCCGTCGCCACCTTGCCCAGCGTTTTTGGGAGAAAAATGTGATTGAGTCTACAAAATTGGCGCGTCAGTATACAAATACATCGCTGTTGTCCCGATGTCGGACCTGTCATGCGCCGGTCGTAGCCGCTTCACTGTTCCCAATGTCGCTACCCTTCCGGAATATGTTGAGTCCACGCAGAAGATTGAGCGCCTCGTAGAGTTGGCTGTCCTTGTTGTGCAGTTCCTCGATCGCCTCATCATCAGTATCGTCCTCGGCCGGTGGGTCGCCGTCTTCACCGCCACTCAATGCATTGGCCAGGTGGCCGCTGAGGCTGGCCTCGGACATGCCCGAATGTGACTTCACCGCCGTGACACGCACACGCTCCACTTCGATATCCGGTTCAATGCCCTCTGCCTGAATGGATCGGCCGTTGGGGGTGAAGTAAAGGGCCGTGGTGAGTTTGACCGCCTTGTCCTCGGTGACCGGAATCACCGTCTGTACCGAGCCCTTGCCGAAACTGCGGATACCCATGATCACGGCGCGATGGTGATCCTGGAGAGCGCCAGCCACAATTTCTGAAGCGGAGGCGGAACCATCATTGATGAGCACAACCAGGGGCAGGCCATTGGTGAGATCATCCGGCTGCGCTTCGTAGCGCATATTGGAATTGGGCAGTCGCCCTTCGGTATAGACCACCAGCCCGCCATCCAGGAACACATCGGCGACATCGACGGAGGCCTGCAGCACGCCGCCCGGATTATTGCGCAGGTCCAGCACGAGGCCTTTCAGGTCGGGATTCTCTTTCTGGAGCGCACGCACCGCTTTTTCCACGTCCCGCCCGGTATTGACCTGAAACTGAGCAATGCGAATATAGCCGTAATCTTTCTGCATGATTTCAGAGCGCACGCTGTGAACCTTGATGATGTCGCGCGTGAGCCGGATCTCAATGGGCTTGTCCATGCCCTCGCGGACAATGGTCAAGGTGATCTTGCTGCCCTTGGGACCGCGCATCCGCTCCACCGCCTCGTCCAGGCTCAGGCCTTTGACGGCCGTGTCGTCGAGTTTGATGATCAGGTCGCCAGCTTCGATACCGCCGCGTTCCGCCGGTGTCCCGTCGATGGGGGAAACCACGCGCACAAAGCCGTTATCCATGGTGACCTCAATGCCCAGGCCACCGAATTCGCCGGTTGTGTTGACTTGCAGGTCCTTGAAGGAGGAGGCGTCGAGGAAGGACGAATGAGGATCCAGCTCATCGAGCATGCCGCGAATGGCGTATTCGAGCAGCGTCTGGTCGTCGATCTCGTTCACGTAGGCATTGCGGATGCTTTCATAGGTCTTGGTGAAGATGCGCAGGTCTTCCAGGGGCAGTACGCTCTGGACGTCCTCGCCGTGCGCGTCGGTTTCGGGCGCCGCTTCCTGCGCGCGCACGGTCAGTGCCAGGCTGATAGACAGACTGAGCAATAGAATTCTGGAGAGGCTCGCGGCCATGAAATACTCCTGCGGTTGATGGGGGCTCTCACGAGAGCTCGGCCGGTGCAAAATTGCTGGCCATTTTAACAGGCTCCCGGGGATTTGCATGTGTCATGACCGGTCGCACCCCTCCGGACCCAGGGGCCACGACCGGGAGATTTAAATTAGTGTTAACAGGCCCTAAGTCGTTTTTATCCAGGACAGGGGGTCGGTCGGCTCTCCCTGGTGGCGCAGCTCGAAATAAAGGCCGGCGTGTTTCTGGCCGCCACTGTTGCCGACTGTGGCTATGACATCGCCGGCGTTCACCCATTCCCCGATTTCCTTGTAAAGCGCCCGATTGCGGCCATAGAGGCTCATGTAGCCGGTGCCGTGGTCGATGATCAACAAGAGGCCGTGGCCGCGTAAATAGTCCGAGAAGACGACGCGGCCGTGATGGATGGCGATCACCGGCGTGCCGGCTTCGGCCTCAATCACCAGACCCTGCCAGCGCATCTTGCCGGCCACGCGGTCGGAACCAAAACGCTTGGCAATCCGCCCCTTGGTCGGCCAGGGCAGTTGGCCCTTGAGTTCCGCAAAGGCGGCAGTGTCGGCGGGCGACGGGATGTTGAAGATCTCGGTCACCTGCTGCAAGACCTGTTCGAGACGCTGTTGATCCGTCTGCAACTGCCGCAGTCGTTCGTCCTTGCTGGCGATAATCGATTCGAGCTTGTCCAGTGTGCCCTTGCGCCTGGCCTGCTGCTCGGAAAGTTGCCGGTGGCGCTCGCGCAACTGCTCCTCACTGTGGCGCAGCCGCGCGTTCTGTTCGACTATCCGCTGTTCGACCTGCTCCAGCTCGTTGAGAAGGGCAATATAGCCGCTAATTTTTTCCGTGCGGGCGCGGGTCAGATAGTCGAAATACTTCAGGTTGCGCGCGACCAGGCTGGGGTCCTGCTGATTCAGCAGCAGTTTGAGACGGCTCTGTTGCCCCAACCGGTAAACGGCATTGATATGATCGCCGACGTGATCCTGCTGGGTGGTTTTGTCGTCTTCCAATTGGTCTTTGCGCTGGTGCAGCTGGTTGAGGTCGCTCTCCTGTTTTTCCAACTGCTTTTTCAATTCCCGCGCCTTGGCACTGAGTTCGCCGATGGATTTTTCCGATTCCTCCAGCGCGTTGAGCAGTTCCGTGCGATTGCTCTTGACGCTGCGCAGCTCCTCCTGGAGGGATTCGATGGACTGCTTGAGCGCCTCCAGCTTTTGGCGTTGCTCGGCCTCGCTCTGGGGCGTCTGGGTTTTGGCGGGCAAGGCAAACAGCAACAACAGGCTGAACAGCAGTCGCACAAGGCGACTGCCGATTCGGGATCTGCTGCCGGACGCCGGAAAGGATCTCACTCGTTCAGTACCTGCTTAACTGCCTCACACATAAACACTTCAGGACCAGTCGGCGAGATTGCGACCGGTCATTTCCTTGGGCTGTTCTATATTCAGCAGCGCCAGCATGGTGGGCGCCACGTCGGCGAGACTGCCCCCGTCGGCCAGGGAAACATGCTTTTCGCCCACGTAGACCAGGGGTACCGGCAGGGTGGTATGTTGGGTATGGGGCTGGTCCACGGCATCGTCGAACATCTGCTCGGCATTGCCGTGGTCGGCGGTAACCAGCGCCTGGCCGCCCACCTTCTCCAGGGCGGCAAAAACGCGGCCGAGGCAGGCATCCACCGCTTCCACGGCTTTTACCGCGGCCGAAAAAATACCGCTATGGCCGACCATGTCGCAGTTGGCGTAGTTGCAGATAATCGCATCGAACTGGCCTCCTTCAATGGCTTCCACCAATTTGTCCGTGACTTCCGGCGCGCTCATCTCGGGCTTCAGATCGTAGGTTGCCACTTGTGGCGACGGCACCAGAATCCGCTCTTCACCGTCATAAAGTGTCTCCTGCCCACCGCTGAAGAAGAAGGTGACGTGGGCATATTTTTCGGTTTCGGCAATGCGCAGCTGGGTCTTCTTGTGCTGGGCCAGGACATCGCCAAAGGAATTTACCATTTCCACCGGCGGAAAGGCGCAACTGGTGTCGATATCGGCGGCGTATTCCACGGTCATCACGAAATCCGCAAGCTTTGGCCTGCGCGTGCGCTGGAAGCCGTCAAAGTCGTCGTCGACAAAGGCACGTGTCAACTGGCGGGCGCGGTCGGGGCGGAAATTCATGAAGATGACGCTGTCGCCATCCTCCAGGACAACAGGCGCTTCGCCGTCCGCACAAAGGGCAGTGGCGCGCACGAACTCATCGTTTTCATCCCTGGCGTAAGCGGCTTCCAGGGCTTCCTGGCTGTTGCGTGCCGTGGTTTCGGATTTGCCATCGACAATCAGATCGTAGGCGGCCTGCAAACGGTCCCAGCGCTTGTCGCGGTCCATCGCAAAATAGCGTCCGCAGATGGACGCCGTTTTGCCCACGCCCAGTTCGGCAAAAATATTGTCAGCCTTGGCCAGGGAGTCCTTGGCGCTGCGCGGTGGCGTGTCGCGGCCATCCAGTATGGCGTGCAGATAAATCTTTTCGGCGCCGCGCTGGGCCGCCATTTTCATCATGGCGAAGATATGGTCCTGGTGCGCGTGCACGCCCCCTTCCGACAGCAAGCCCAGAATATGCACGGCTTTGCCCGCCTGCACGGCTTTGTCAATGGCGCTGGCGTACACCTCATTGGTGAAAAAATCTCCGTCTTCGATGGCTTTGTTGACCCGCGTAAAGCTTTGATAGACGACGCGCCCGGAACCCAGAGTCATGTGTCCGACTTCTGAATTGCCCATTTGCCCCTCGGGCAAACCGACCGCCAGACCGGATGTGCCGATCAGCGTGCGCGGCGCCGACTGCCAGATTCTGTCCCAAACCGGGGTGTTGGCGGAATCTATGGCGTTGTGCTGGGTAGTTTCGGAATAGCCGAAACCGTCCAGAATCAGAAGAACGAGGGGTTTTTTCGCGTGAGTCATAATCAACCTTGCGTCGATGGATTCAATGAATAATGCGTTACAGCGAATGCCTGCAACCACGGCTGCAGGCATTTTACTGATTTAGTGACCCAGGTACCACGACATTAGATGCGGTAGGGGACGGTCCTGGCGGTAAAGGATCATTGATTGGTGTATACTCGCGCGTTTTTAAACTGCCGCACTGCGAGCAAGGATAGAGACTCTGTGAATTGGTTTGCGTTTATTTCCGAACAGTGGATGCTGCTGGGCCTGCTGGCCGTCCTGGCGGGTGTGTTTTTCTGGAACGAGGGGCGCCGCGGTGGGCAGACCCTGAGTTACAGCGAGGTCACACGCCTGCTCAACTCGGATCAGGCGGTCTTGCTGGATCTCCGCGAAGCCGCGGAATTCAAGGCCGGCCACATAGTCGGCGCGATCAATATGCCCCACGCCAAGGTGGAAAGCCGTATCGACGAGTTGGAAAAATATCGCGACAAGACCCTGGTATTGGCGGACAAGATGGGCCAGCATACCGGCGCCGTGGGCCGCACCCTACGCGAAAAAGGCTATACCGTATGCCGTCTCCAGGGGGGCATGGCGGAATGGAACGGGCAAAACCTGCCGGTGGTCAAAGCCTGAAGTTAAGGCCAGAAGTTAAGCAATCGGCCAGTCGGCAAGGAGTTTTTCGTGAGTGGTGTTCAGCCTATTACCGTGTACAGTACCCAGTTTTGTCCTTACTGCGTAAGAGCCAAGGATCTGCTCAATTCCAAAGGTCTGGCTTTTGAGGAAGTGCGGGTCGATCGGGATCCGGAGTTGCGTCAGGTAATGATGCAGCGCAGTGGACGCCGCACCGTGCCGCAGATATGGGTGGGCGAAACCCATGTGGGCGGATTCGATGATCTGTGGCGCATGAATCAGACCGGGAAGCTGGATGCCCTGGTCAGCGGCAACTGACATTTTCAGACGTCGCCCACAACGCGGGTGGCCGTAACGACAACATGACAACTTTAATATAACGGGGCAATTACCATGGCCGAAGACAATAACCCACAAGATGCTGCAACCGCACCAACCGATCAAGCACCAAAGGGTGCGCAGTTTGCGTTGCAGCGCGTTTACCTCAAGGACCTGTCCTTTGAATCGCCGACGGGCTTGCTGAGCCTGCAGAAGCAGTGGCAGCCAAAGATCGAGCAGGACCTCAATACCTCCGTCAACAAGCTGAATGACCAGAGTTTCGAAGTGGTGCTGAAACTGACCGTTAACGCCACCATTGAAGAAAAAACGGCGTTTCTGGTGGAAGTCCAGCAGGCGGGCCTGTTCCACATCGAGGGTCTTGAGGGTCCGCAGTTGGCGCACGTATTCAACACCATGTGCGCCCAGATTCTGTTCCCCTATGCCCGCGAGGCTATCGATAGCGCGGTGGTCAAGGGTGGCTTTCCGGCGCTCAACCTGCCGCCCATCAATTTCGATGCACTTTTTGCACAGGCCGTGCGTGAAGCCCGCGCCAGCGCCGAAGCCAGTGGCGCCGAGGCTCCCGCGAGCGCGGAATAATACTAGGGCCTGTTCATACTAATTCGGTTGTCGCTGTTGTGACTAAAAAGCCGCCAATCTAGGCGCGAGGAGCGTGGTTTGGTCACTCCACATGAGCGACGAGCAACGACGAGTGGCGGCTTTTTAGCCACAACCCGAAGGGCTGGGGCCATTTTTCCGCCCAGCGGCGTTATCAGTCGCTTA
>CAZEWY010000004.1:0-43181 GCA_964515945.1 uncultured Cellvibrionaceae bacterium | reverse complement strand
CACAACCTTGCCAAGGTTGGGGTCGCGAGTTCGAATCTCGTTTCCCGCTCCAGATTTGACGTCATAAAAAAGGCCAGCTCAATAGCTGGCCTTTTTTATGTCCGCGATTTTTGAGGCGGTTTCATAAACGCGCCGACCTTACGCCTGATAAACTGTCAGGAAGCCCACTCAGTTGAGCTGATGGGGCTTCTGCCCGCTGGCCGCCGAGCGGAGCCTGGCGTAGTCAATGCTATCGGCATTTTCGGAAATCAGGCTGTGATAGGTCTCGTCTAGATCCTGAAAGAAGGCGATTTCTTCGTCGCCGAGAAAGTGCAGGCAATCACCGCCAAAATACCAGAAGAGATCTCGTGGTACTATTGGCGTTATATGGGGATAGCGGGCGACGATGGTCGTGATGAGCTGTTGCCCGGGATCCTGAGCATTCTGCCCAGAGTCCTCATTCTCCAGAAGTCTGTCGAACAGCGCCAGAAATTCACTGTCTTCCTGCTGCAAGTGTTCCGCATCGAATGGCGGTTGCCGGATAATCTTTTTCTTCAATTCGGCCAATAGCTGGCAGTGGAAACTGCGGTAGCTGTCGATGGTCATCATTTTCCTCGCGGTTTGAAATCAGGTGCCGTCATGGGCACTCGAGCAGTATGTAAAATACTCGATCAGTAAGTAAATAAGGGTTCCAAACATTATTATGACTCCTGCACTCAAAATAGGCGACCTCCGCAAAGTCTACGGTGACGGATTTACCGCACTGAAAGGCATTGATCTGGAGGTTGCGCCAGGTGATTTCTTTGCTTTGCTCGGCCCGAATGGCGCGGGCAAGTCCACGACCATTGGCATCATTTGTTCGCTGGTGAAAAAGACATCCGGCGCTGTATCGGTATTTGGCTACGACATCGACAAGTCCTTTTCCCTGGCGAAGCAGCAACTGGGTGTTGTGCCCCAGGAATTCAACTTCAATATGTTCGAAAAGGTGCGCGATATAGTCACCAACCAGGGCGGCTACTACGGCATGCCCGCCAAGCTCGCCCACCAGCGTGCGGAAAAGTATCTGCGTAAACTGGGCCTGTGGGACAAGCGCAACGTTCAGGCGCGGAGCCTTTCCGGCGGTATGAAGCGGCGCCTGATGATTGCCCGGGCTTTGGTGCACGAACCCCGACTGCTGATTCTGGATGAACCCACCGCCGGGGTGGATATCGAACTGCGTCGTTCCATGTGGGACTTTCTTCGGGAAATCAATGAAGCCGGTACCACTATTATTCTCACCACTCATTACCTTGAAGAAGCGGAAAGCCTGTGCCGCAATGTGGCCATTATCAATAATGGTGAAATTGTCGAGAATATGAGGGTCAAGGACCTGTTGAAGACTCTGAACCGGGAGGTGTTCATTCTGGACACGCGCCAGCCGCTCAAAGCATGCCCTTCGGTGGCGGATTATGATCTGCGCCTGGTGGATGAAACCACGCTTGAAGTGGATATCGAGAAAGGACAATCGCTGAATGCATTATTTGGCGCTCTGTCCGGCCAGGATATTCAGGTGATCAGCATGCGCAACAAGGTCAACCGCCTTGAAGAGCTGTTTGTCTCCCTGATACAAAAACATGAAACCACGGCTGATAAAAGTGTTCCTAAAGAACAGGGGGTTGAAGCATGAATCTGGATGCCCAGTTGAGAGCATTTCAAACCATCGTGCGCAAGGAAATCAGGCGTTTTACCCGTATATGGGTGCAAACATTGATTCCACCTGCCATTACCATGGTGTTGTACTTCATTATTTTCGGCAGTTTGATTGGTTCCCGCATTGGCCAAATGGATGGCTTTGACTACATGTCGTTCGTGGTGCCCGGCCTGATTATGATGGCCGTCATTACCAATTCCTATGGCAATGTGGTCTCCTCGTTTTACAGCGCCAAATTCACCAAGAGCATCGAAGAATTGCAGGTAAGTCCTACTCCCAGCTACATCATTCTGCTCGGCTATGTCTGTGGTGGTGCTCTGCGCGGATTGGCAGTCGGGGTTATAGTGACGCTCCTGTCCCTGTTCTTTACGCGTCTGCATATTCACGACTTTGGTGTCACTGTGGCAGTGGTGGTGCTAACCGCCATACTCTTTTCTCTGGCGGGAATGATCAACGCAATTTTTGCCAATTCCTTCGATGACGTCACCATCATACCGACATTCGTGTTGACGCCACTGACCTACCTCGGCGGTGTTTTTTATTCTATCAGTATGTTGCCGGAGTTTTGGCAAGGGGTGTCAAAGCTGAACCCGATTCTCTATATGGTGAACGCATTTCGCTATGGAATACTCGGCATTTCCGATGTCAGTATCGTTCATGCGTTCGGCGGAATAGTGCTGTTTGTTGCTGTTCTGTTCTCTCTGTGTCTTTATCTGCTGGAAACCGGTACGCGCCTGAGAGGCTGAGGAAGGTAAACATGGCTGAAACTGAAAATCCAGGATACCAATCCCAGGACGATGTGATGCTCGGGAAACGACAGAAATATGTCGATACCTATTCGCCACAACTGCTGTTTCCCATCGCCCGGGAGGAAGCGCGAAAGCTCCTGTTTGGCGCTGGCGTGGCCCTGCCGTTTGATGGCCAGGATATATGGACGGCCTACGAACTGTCGTGGCTCGACCCGCGGGGCAAACCCCAGGTGGCCATGGCGGAATTCAGCGTGCCGGCGGATAGCCCCAACATCATTGAATCCAAATCCTTCAAATACTATCTGAACTCTTTCAACCAGAGTCGATTCGATTCCTGGGGAGCCCTATCCGAGACCTTGGTCAGGGATCTGTCATCGGTTGCGGGCGCTGACGTGGGAGTGGAGCTTTATTCACTGAATCGGGAAATGGTGTTGACCACCCATATTCCTGGGCAATGCGTGGATGATCTGGATCTGGACAGTCCGGTGTATCAGCCGGATTCGTCGCTGTTGAAGGTTGAGGGCGGGGAAAAGGCGGTGAGCGAGGCTCTCTACAGCCACTTGTTGAAAACCAATTGTCCGGTCACCGGTCAGCCGGATTGGGCCAGTGTATGGGTGCAATATTCAGGTCCCAGAATCAATGCCGCCAGCTTCCTGGCCTATGTCATATCCTTCCGCCAGCACCAGGATTTTCACGAAAATTGCGTTGAAAAGATGTTCCGTGACCTGCAACTAGAGTGTCGTGCGGAGCACCTGACCGTCTATGCGCGATATACACGACGCGGCGGGCTGGATATCAATCCCTTCCGCACCAATAGCGGACTACCGCTGCCCCAGTGGCGGTTGTTGCGGCAGTAGTGGGCTTAGCTTAAATGAATGTGCCTTAAGAAATATTCTTTTCGCGGAGCCTGACCGCGGCCATCTGCAGTTTTTCGATGACCCTGGCCTTGTCGTAATTACGGATCTTCTCGAGGTCCATGTGCATGGAAAACCCTTCCGCATTTTCTTCGAAATAGGTTTGCTGTCTTCCGAGGTCCTTGCGGAAATCCACCACTTGATAGGTCTTCACCGGGTGACTGAAGCCCTTGACCTTGATCTCGCCTTTGTCCCGACACATGACAACGTCCTTGATCAGCGACCAGGTTTCGTGGGACACGAGAATTTCACCGGGCTCGGCCGCAGATTCCAATCGGCTGGCGAGGTTCACGTTGGTACCCAAAACCGTGTAGTCCATGTAGTGGCTGGTACCGAATGAGCCCACGGTGCAGAACCCGGTATTGATACCCATGCGGATTTGCAGCGGTTGTTTGATGCCCTGGTTGTACCAGGTGTTCTGCAATTCCTTCATTTTGCGCCGCATGTCAATGGCCATAGACAGACAGCGCAGACAGTCGGCTTTTACCCCGGCACTGTCGGCATCGCCGAAAATGACCATGACGGCATCACCCATGAACTTGTCGATGGTCCCCTTGTGTTTGCTGGCGATCTTCGCCATTTCCGTCAAATAGGAATTGAGCAGTTCCGTCAGATTTTCCGCTTCCAGTTCCTCGGAGAGCGTACTGAATCCCTTGATATCTGAAAAGAATACCGTCACACGTTTGCGCTCGGTGCGCAGGGATTTTTCACGCCCTTCGTTGACAGCCTTCCAGACGGTCGGAGTCAGGTAGCGGGCCAGTTTATAGGTACGCAGTTTATAGAGAACCTGCTCGTTCGCGAGCTTTTTGTTCAGGTTGTTGATGCGAATTGTGTGGCTGTGCATGTACAGCGCATAGGCCGAAAAATAAGCGAAGAGCGCGAAGAGTTCAAAATTTTCGATGGTCAGGTGGTCGGAAAATGCCCAGCGCGGGTCATGAATAACAAAACTCAGGGCGACGCCAGCGGCGAGGGCAATGCTGTCGGTTGACCATTTGCGCATGCCGCCGCTGAGCAGACTGGTGAACTGGATCATGGTCACGAACAGGATCGTGGGCACCAGACTGAAATCCGAAAAGCTGAGCACTATGGCAATAATTGCCGCGTCGAGTGTTGTAAAAACGTCGAAATGGCTGTTGCGATTTTCGGGCAACCGGCTTCTGATCCAGCCATAGGAAACGATGCAGTAGGTGAGCACCAACACTATCAGAGCCAGCTGGAGTTTTTCCAAGCTCTGCCAGTTTGCCTGAGTGACCACTGAGCCTATAGAGGCAATCAGGAGAAATACGCGAATACCGCCTTGATGCAGTGAAAATTGATACGGCTGATTTTCGGTGCTGAGTGAGGTATCACCCATGTAGTAAATCCTTAGTGATTAAAACTTCCTTCCTCAATGAATGGAAGGCATCTGTAGTCTGTGGCGGCGGCGCGGCGGTTTTACGGGGCTGCTCAGACAGGCGCATATTAGACGATTTTTGGCCGGATTTGTCCACGTCGATCCCGCCTTCTCGGATCGGATGATGGGGTGAAATCCCGGTCCAGTTTATTTTCGTCGTTGATAAATGACCGGTCTGTCGTGTCGCCGGTGTCTATTGGAATTTGGTGTCGCCATGGTAATTCACAGGTTCAGTATCTTTGGAGCAGGCGAATTACCGGACAGAATACTGGACAAGTATGGTTCAGATTCTGCTTATTCGCGACTTTTCGGATCAAAAAGCCGCTTCTCCTCCTGTAATGTTGCTGGCTGGTCTCCGTTGGATGACGTCGCGAGACCTGGGCCGACATGGCTGCTGTCCGGATAGCTGCGGACTTAATCCCGGGTCAGAAATCGTTGCGTTTGCTCAAGGCTTTGTGTAAAGTTGGCGCCCGTTCAAAAGGCAGATTTAAACAGCCGTTTGGACAAATTTGTCGGAACAAATTGGGACGCCGAAGGCGCCCCGCAAGGGTGAGCTACAGGATGTAGCGGGTCAATCCCATCCGCCAAGGCGCGGCAGCGCTTCAGTTGGGGTGAGAGTTGGAAGTCGGCTGGGCTCAAAACAGCATCTATACAATACGGTGAGGTGTCCGAGTGGTCGAAGGAGCACGCCTGGAAAGTGTGTAAGTCGAAAGGCTTCGAGGGTTCGAATCCCTCCCTCACCGCCACAAATCAAAAGCGCCTGCGGGCGCTTTTTTCGTTTGGGGGGGGAGGATGGGAATCCTCGCGACCGGATAATAGAAGATGGAGCTGGTACATCTGGCTATCACTTTCCATGGAAATCCTTTAACAATGCAGGTAAAGTAACTAAGAGTGCATATGAACAGGATTTAGGAAAAATTATAAGTAAATCAAAGGGTTGCCAAAAATGAAGCAGCAGGTCAACGTCAAAGTTCCAAACCATCTACCGTTTCTCGAAGCGGTATGCTGGGATTTGGCCAACGTTCGCGATCTCACCCTTGATGAGATGCTCAACCGATATGAACGTGGTTGGGATTACCGGGGTGCCCTCGCGGATCTCGTGGGGCAGGAAAGAGCATTTGTTCGCGAGCTGGCCACCCTGAAGCAATCCTGGATTATGTTGGATGTTTAAGCATGCACATCACCGCAAAATTTTGCGCATTCTCGAATCCCTCGATTCCAGCATCTTTCGTGAGACTTCAGCTTGCTTTGGCGGTGGCACCCTTATATCGCTGCTTTTCGGTGAGTACCGCTGGAGTAAGGATGTAGACTTTATCTGTCCCGTGGGGCCAACTTACCGGCGTCTGAGGGAATTTATATCAAATGGCAATTTCAGGCCGGAAATTTTTTTCGCCCGGCACGACTTGCTGCAGTTTCCTCGAGAGCTAAAAGCGGATCAATATGGCGTGCGCTTTCTGATCATCGTGGATGACACACCAATAAAGTTTGAAATCATCTCCGAGGCGCGCATCCCATTGGCCCAACCTGAATACCCGGCATGGTCACCCATACCGTGTCTGAATCCCATTGACCGCTACGCTGAAAAGCTATTGTCCAATGCCGACCGCTGGGCCGATAGCAGCGTGGAATCCCGCGATCTGATTGACTTGGCTGTGTTAAGGTTGAATGGCGAACAATCAAACGTTGCTATTGAAAAAGCCGAGACGGCCTATCCTGTCATCGACCCACTTAAAAAAGCGGTGGCTCATTTCCAGGGCTCCAGTGCATATCGCAAAAAATGCTTCGATGCTCTGCAAATCGACCGCCGCGCGTATATTATGGATGGCATTGAGTTATTGGCGGGGGATATAGGGTTGAGAGGTTAACCGAAGCTAATATCAATTAGTGTGATCAGGCCCTAACTATCCGCCACCGCACCCTTGCCAATACCTTCAAAAGCCTTGACCACGAATTCATCCCGAGGACTTTCCCGGTGCAGTTCGTCGGCGATATGCCGCGCAATCTGCTCTATGGTGGTGTCTGTGTCTATAAGGTAGCAGCAGCGTTTCGGCAGCCGCAATTCGAACTGACCCTGCCTGGCTTCATAGGCAAACAGGCAGTCGTCGGTGTCGAGGTTCTCGGCCAGATCTTCGCGGGTACCTATGTAGATGTCTGAGAAGCGGGTGGCCCATTTTGTCATGGATTCATTACACAGCTCACCGTTGCGCCAGATCTTGATGCGCGAACGGTGGCCGTGGGCGATGCGCTGGCAGTTGCCGTCGTGTTTTTTGAGACCATGGCTGTAGTGATAGTAGGGACCATCAATTTTTTCAGTACTAAAGTAGAGCGCGATCTGTTCGATAGTATCGGGAAAAATCGATTGGAGCTGATTGATGCACCATTTCGCAACACTGGTGGGCGTGATGCTGTCCGTGGTAATCAGCGCGAAGGACGACTCCGGAGAGCGGCAGGCGAGGCTTTGACCGTTGAATTGCCAGTCAACAGTCATCTGCTGATCACTGTGGGTGAGCTTCAGTTGGGTTGCCGCGGTCGGTACCAGCAGCCGGTGGTCCAGTTGTTCGTCGAGCCATTCGCGCAGCGTCTTTTTAACGATGCCGAAATCGCAGATCATGCTTTGCTCGTCCAACTCTCCCAGCAATTCAACATGGGCCATCCAGGTCTCGCCCACAAGCCCGCGCTGGGGATTCAGGTAACTGAAGTCGATATTGATGAGGTTGTCGACAAAAAGGCGCATAAGCTACACGTTTTGTTAAGGTGGACGGGCTGCTATTCTAACGCAAAAATGAAGGCGGTTTCGCTGTAGGGTGCTCAGGCTTTCAATTTCACAGGAGACAGGGCGTTATGTACAAGTTGTGCTTCTTCGTGCCGGAGAATTATCTGGAAACCGTAAAAACGGCTGTGTTTGAGGCGGGCGCCGGCCGTCTTGGCCATTATGATCAATGCGCCTGGCAAACGCTTGGCCAGGGCCAGTTTCGGCCGCTGCCTGGATCGGAACCTCACATTGGTGAACAGGGTGAGCTGGAGCAGGTCGCCGAGTATCGGGTGGAAATGGTCTGTTCCCAGTCGCATATACGCGCCGCAATCGCAGCCCTGCGTCTGGCGCACCCTTACGAAGAGCCGGCATTCGATATTATCGGCCTTATTGATCCGGACGATCTTCTGTGATGCTCCAGGTGGTTCTGAATCCATGACGGTCGAGAATCCGCAACTGCAGACCAGAGCAGCCGTACTGCTTGTACTGGCGGGATGCGGTGAAGAGGAGCGAATACTGCTGACGCAACGCGCCGCGCATCTGACCCTGCATGCGGGTGAAGTTGCCTTCCCCGGCGGAAAATGGGAACCGGGTGACGGTGACCTGCGGCAGACGGCTCTTCGCGAAACCCATGAGGAAGTGGGGCTGGAGCCAGCGTCAGTGGAAGTTCTGGGGCAATTGCCTACCGCTTATACCAGCCGGGGAATGGCTGTCAGCCCTTATATCGGGCGCATAGCGGAAACCGGCATCGAACTTCAGGCAAATCCCAGCGAGTTGGAATCCCTGTTCTGGATGCCGACGCGGTTTCTGTTGGAGGATCAGCGCCAGCGCACGGATATCTTCGAGTTTGCGGGGCGCCAGCAGTGGGCCCCGGTCTACAATTATCTCGGCTACACCATCTGGGGTTTCACCGCGCGCGTACTGGTGGATTATGCCAACCGCTACTGGTCAGCCGGAATTGGTCGGGATCACCATGCGCCAAGCCGGATCTATACCAGATCCTGAGCGGTGTTTGATCAGCGTCAAGACTTTTCCATGACCCTGGTCTTGACGATGCGGGTATCGCTGAGTTCGGTGACTTCGAATCTGTAGTTGTCGATCTCGAAACCCACTGAAGCATCAGGAATGCTTTCCAGGTACTCGACAATAATGCCATTCAGCGTCTTGGGGCCGTCGGTGTGCAAGCGCCACCCGAGGTGACGGTTGATGTCGCGAACGGATACCGAGGCGTCTATCAGATACCAATCTTCCGCCAGTGGCACAATGTCCTGTGCTGTATCTTCGGCAATATCCGTGGTGAATTCCCCCACGATTTCCTCCAGCAGGTCCACCAGTGTGGCGATCCCCTGCACATCACCATATTCATCCACGACCAGCGCACAACGGTGCTTTTCCTTCTGGAAATTCATCAACTGCGTGTGCAGCGGTGTCGATTCCGGCACGAAATAGGGTGGCGTTGTGTACTGGCGAATCGCCTCGCGTGTCACAGTCGAATCGTCACCCCGGATAAAGCGGGCCGCATGGCGCAAATGCAGCACGCCCACCACCTTGTTGATGTCGCCTTCGAACACCGGCAGGCGGGTGTATTCGGTGGTACGGATCAATTCCAGAATGGTGGGAATCTCGTCTTCCAGGTCGATGCCGACCACTTCGTTGCGCGGCACCATGATGTCTTCCACGGTGGCTTTTTCCAGGTCGAGTACATTGAGCAGCATGCCCTGGTGCTGGTCTGGAATCAGGTCGCCTGCCTCATCCACGACCGTACGCAGTTCTTCGGGATGCAGGTGGTCCGTCAAACTGGCTGTGGAGAGGTTGAGGCCGAACAGTCGCGCCATGCCATTGGAGATTTGGTTGACGACCCAGACCACCGGATAAAGCACCCAAAGAAGCGGTTTGAGAACAAGACTGGCAAAAAAGGCAATGCGTTCAGGGTAAACCGCGGCCACGGACTTGGGTGTAACCTCGCCAAAAATGAGAACGATAACAGTCAAGATAAAGGGCAGGAGGGTGACAGTTGCCCACTCGCCGAAAAGTCGGGTAGTGATAACACCGGCAACAATGGTGGCCGAGATGTTGACCAGGTTGTTGCCGATCAGGATGACGCCTATCAGCCTGTCCGGGCGGCTCAGGAGTCTCGATGCTCTGGTGGCACCCTTGTGATGTTTCTTGACCAAGTGTTTCAACCGGTACCGGTTGAGTGACATCATGCTGGTCTCTGATCCGGAAAAGAAAGCGGAAAGCGCGAGCAGACCGATAAAAATTCCGATCAGCAGATTGATTGATACTCCGTCCAAGTGGCAAAAGACCTCAATTATTAGACTAGGGAACCTCTGATCAAGTCCCTGTGGTCTCTGCGCAATCTGGCGCGAGGCAATCTCAAGGCGGCAATCGCAGCTCATGGCCGTAGCCCTTAGCAAGATTGCCAACGCCGAGAGTGCCCGCGCCAGGCAGCGCCCTTCGGGGCTTACAGGAATTCTCGCTGGCGGCGTTGCGCTCATTCGACGGGCAGCCAGCCCGACTCAATCGCGCGCCTTGCCAGCAATAATTCCTGTAAGCCAGAGACCACAGGGACTTGGTCAGAGGTTCCCTCGACATCTTACCGACTTTACCGGGTGGTGCAAGGGAAGGAGGTATGACAACTCAGGACAGCAGGAATTCCAGTACCAGTTTGCTGCCAAAATAGGCGAGGACCAGGGCCGCGAAACCGACCAAGGTCCAGCGGATGGCGGCATTGCCACGCCAGCCCCACTTGTAGTGGCCCCACAGGAGTATTGCGTAGAAACACCAGGCGATGAGAGAGAAGACGGTTTTATGGGCCAGGTGCTGGGCAAAGAGGTCCTCCACGTAGATGGCCCCGGAAATAATGGCGAAGGTGAGCAGTGACTGGCCGGCCCAGAGCAGTTCGAACAGCAGTGCTTCCATGGTCTGTAGGGGCGGCAACAGGCGGATCCAGCCAGTAGGGTGCTTGTGGCGCAACTGGTAATTCTGGAAAGCCAGCATCAAAGCCTGAAAGGCCGCCATGGTCATGGCGCTGTACGCCAGAACTGACAGCAGGATATGAACGGCGACGCCAGGCGTAATCTCTGCCCGAGGGGTGATGGGGCCCAACTGGGGCAGGCTGCTGAGCAGTGCTATCAGGGTCAGAGGCAGCAGTAGTACAAACAGATTGTGCAGCGGTTTCTTGAGGCTACTGAGGAGGACCAGCAGGTTGATCACCCAGAAAAACAGTGACGCCATGTTGAAAAAACTGAAGCGATAGCCATCGGGCACCACTATCTGCTGCCAGGCGCTGATTCCGTGGCAGACGACCGCGACTGCCAGCAGACGGAGCAGCAGCATGGATTTGAGCGGACGCCCCTTGCGTAGAGCGTGGATCAGCAGAACCCAGGCGGCAATGTAGAACCCACAAGTCAATGCGCCAATCATAGTGGTCATAGTTTCTTATTCGAGGTGGAAAACCAGGGTGCCTAGTGTACCTGCCCGCGCGTGAGACGCAAGTGTAGGGAACCTCTGGTCAAGTCCCTGCGGCCTCTGGCTTACAGGAATTGTTGCTGGCAAGGCGCGCGATTGAGTCGGGCTGGTTGCCCGTCGAATGAGTGCAACGCTGCCAGCGGCAATTCCTGTAAGCCCCGAAGGGCGCTGCCTGGCGCGGGCACTCTCGGCGTTGGCAATCTTACTAAGGGCTACGGCCATGAGCTGCGATTGCCGCCTTGAGATTGCCTCGCGCCAGATTGCGCAGAGGCCACAGGGACTTGACCAGAGGTTCCCATACGGCTCGGCTGAAGCTATCGCTTGAAGGGCACAACCTTTATACTGCGCGCTCTGAAAAAAAGCCCATTCAGGACATGATTTCTATGTTTGACAGTTTATCGGAACGTTTCGCGAACTCGCTGAAGAAGATTACCGGCAAGGCGCGCCTCAATCACGACAATATTCAGGACACCCTGCGCGAAGTACGCAAGGCGCTGCTGGAGGCGGATGTGGCCCTGCCCGTGGTCAAGGAATTCGTCAACCAGGTGCGCAAGCGCGCTCTCGGGCAGGAAGTGTCCCAGGCCCTCAATCCAGGGCAGCAGTTCCTGAAAATTGTCGAGAGCGAGCTGACCCAGGTGATGGGCGAATCCAACGAACGCCTGAATCTGGCCGCCAAGCCGCCCGCCGTGGTGCTGATGGCGGGGCTGCAGGGTGCCGGTAAAACCACGTCCGTGGCCAAGCTGGCGCGCTACCTGAAAGAGCGCGAAAAGAAAAAGGTTCTGGTTGTCAGTGCCGATGTCTATCGTCCCGCGGCGATCAAACAGCTGGAGACTCTGGCTGGCGAGATAGACGTGACTTTCTTTCCCTCCTCGGCGGATGAAGATCCCGTGGAGATCGGCCGGAATGCCGTGGCCCAGGCGCGCAAGATCCATGCGGATGTGGTGATTGTGGATACGGCGGGTCGCCTGCACATAGACGAGACCCTGATGACCGAAATACAGGGGCTGCACAAGGCATTGGATCCGGTCGAGACGCTGTTCGTGATCGATGCCATGATTGGCCAGGACGCGGTCAACACCGCCAAGGCTTTCAGTGATGCCCTGCCATTGACCGGCGTGATACTGACCAAGGCCGATGGCGATACCCGCGGTGGTGCCGCCTTGTCCGTGCGCCACGTGACTGGCAAACCCATCAAGTTTCTGGGTGTCGGCGAAAAAGTTGATGCGCTGGAGCCCTTTCATCCGGATCGGGTCGCCTCCCGTATCCTCGGCATGGGTGACCTGCTGTCGCTGATTGAAGAAGCTGAACAGAAGATCGACAAGGACAAGGCGGAAAAATGGGCAAAAAAGGTCAAGACCGGCAAGCGTTTTGATCTGGAGGATCTGCGCGATCAACTCCAGCAGATGCAGAATATGGGCGGCATGTCCTCCATGCTTGGTAAAATGCCCGGCATGGGCAACATGGCGCAGATGGCGGAGCAGGCCAATATCGGCGGCCAGTTCAAGCGCATGGAGGCGGTCATTAACTCGATGACGCCGGCGGAGCGCCGAAACCCCGACCTGCTCAATGGTTCACGCAAGCGACGTGTGGTCCAGGGCTCGGGTACTGAGATTCAGGATCTCAATCGGTTGCTCAAGCAGCACAAGCAGATGAGCAAAATGATGAAGAAGTTCAAGGGTGCCGGCATGAGCAAGATGATGCGGGGCATGGGCGGTATGTTTCCCGGCGGTGGTGGCGGTTTACCGCCGGGATTTGGCGGTCAATAGCCCGGGACGGGTGCTTCTGGTTGCTGATTTTGCTCAATTTTGCTCTGTAAGTACCTTTCCGATACAAATCGGCCGACTAAACGCTATACATTGAACAATCTTTTCATTAAAATACGCCGCCTTTCGCTGGCCGTTATTCCATGCGGACGGGGCTGCCGAGGCAGCGGATACCCGCGAATGAATGACTGAACGGCCTCTGATACATGTTGCACAATTGCGTTGCAACCGGATTAATCATTTGTTGCAAGTCAACAGTTGCACGTCAACAACAGGATAAACATCGATGGTAAGCATTCGTTTGGCACGTGGTGGCTCCAAGAAGCGCCCTTTTTATCACCTGACAGTGACCGACAGCCGTAAATCTCGTGATGGTCGTTTCATCGAGCGTCTGGGTTTCTTCAACCCCATCGCCCGCGGCCAGGAAGAGCGCCTGCGTCTGGATTCCGAGCGTCTGCAGTACTGGCTGGGCCAGGGTGCACAGTGCTCCGAGCGCGTCAGCAAGTTGGTAAAGGAAGCTAAAGCCGCGCCGGCGACTGCCGCCTGATTGCGAGAGCATTCCTGAGAAATTTGTGACCTGAATTATGGCCGCGGACACGTCTGGAAGCAGGTCAAACCTGGTCACCGTCGGCGAGATTGTCGGCGTTTTTGGTATTAAGGGGTGGGTGAAGGTGAAGTCCTTCACGCAGCCGGAGGCCAATATTCTCGATTACGCCCCCTGGTGGCTGAAAACCAGGCACGGCGTTAAGCCGGTGGAAATTGACGAGACCATGCAACGCTCTCAGGGTCTGGTGGTTCATATCATCGGCCTGGACGACCGGGACGAGGCGGCGGAGTTGCGCGGCGTCAAGATCGCCATGGAGCGCGATCAACTGCCTGCCCTGGATGAGGGTGAATATTACTGGGATCAACTGATCGGGTTATCGGTGATCAGTTGCTACGGCGCTCATGATCAGCACCTCGGCGTTGTCGAGAGCTTGCTGGAAACCGGCGCCAATGATGTATTGGTCATCAAGGCCAACGATTCCAGCATGGATGATCGCGAGCGCCTGGTGCCTTATCTGCCGGACAGCGTTGTGCAGAAGGTGGATCTGGAGCAGGGCGTGATTGTGGTGGATTGGGATCCGGATTTCTAGAACGGACACTGCCACAACCGTCAGAATTCGGGCTCATCAAATTCGAGCCCATCAGATCGAAAAAGGGTGAAACGGGCACTATGAAAATTGTTGTAGTGACTCTTTTCCCGGAAATGTTCAGCGCGATTTCCGATTACGGTATTACGCGCAGAGCGATGGAAACAGGCTTGGTGCAGTTGCACTGCATCAATCCGCGAGAGTTTACCGAAGACCGCCACCAAACGGTCGATCATCGCCCATATGGCGGTGGCCCCGGCATGGTGATGGCAATAGAGCCCCTAAGCAAAGCGGTGGAAGCCGCGCGGCGCTGGCTGAATGACGGCGACGCAGCGAAGGTGATTTACTTGTCACCGCAGGGCCGCCCGTTGGATCAGGCGGGGGTCGTTGAGTTGGGCAAGGCTGCACTCGGTAAGACGACCAGCTTGGTGCTTATCGCCGGGCGTTACGAAGGTATTGATGAGCGCTTCATCCAGACAATGGTGGATGAAGAGTGGTCAATTGGTGATTATGTGCTCAGTGGCGGCGAATTGCCGGCCATGGTACTGGTGGATGCGCTGACGCGTATGCTGCCGGGTGCCCTGGGAGATGCACAGTCAGCAGAGCAGGACTCATTCGTGAATGGCCTGCTGGATTGCCCGCACTACACGCGGCCGGAGGTCTACGGCGATATGGAGGTCCCCGCTGTGTTGTTATCGGGCAATCACAAGAACATTGAGTCCTGGCGTCTCAAACAATCCCTGGGTCGAACCTGGGAGCGACGTCCGGACTTGTTGGAAAAGCTTCAGTTGAATGAAGCACAGCTTGAGCTTTTGGCGGAGTACCGGCGCGAGCTTGATCAAGATTAACCGCAGGTTGTTGTTCATGAGCCTGCCAGCCGAGAGGCTATCAATTGCGGAATTGGGAGCAAAACCATGAGTTCTAACAAGATTATCCAAGAATTGGAAAACGAGCAGCTCAAGCAGGACGTGCCGGACTTCAGCCCCGGCGATACCGTTGTTGTCCAGGTCAAAGTGACCGAAGGCAACCGTGAGCGTCTGCAGGCCTTTGAAGGTGTGGTGATTGGCAAGCGCAACCGCGGCATCAACTCCGCGTTTACCGTGCGCAAGATCTCCCATGGCGTCGGTGTCGAGCGCACATTCCAGCTGCACAGCCGCCAGGTTGACAGCATCGCCGTCAAGCGTCGTGGCGACGTGCGTCAAGCCAAGCTCTACTACCTGCGCGACCTCACCGGCCGTGCCGCGCGTATCAAGGAAAAGCTCGGTTAAGCAAGTTACCGAAAAGCGGCTCAGGCCGCTTTTTTATTGCCAGACAAACGCCGGGTGGGTTCCGCAGCCGGGCTATATTCAATGTCGAATCTCGCCAAAGCATGGTAAGATATCGCTTCACATGCCAATGTGTGGGCTGGTCCGCAGATTTCAGCCGGTTTCGGCCGCAGAATATCGCACCGCGGTTTCATCTCCTGAACATGACGATACAGGCAAAGGTTACGGGTACATTATTATGATAAAGACTCCCTTTTTCCGTCGGCTACTGGGCATTGTTCTATTATGTTTTGGTCTCGGTCAGGTGGCCCAGTTCGCTCACGCCGCGGACGTCGACCCCGAACTCAAGAAAAAAATCGAGGAGCGCCTGCAGCAGGCGCGTCCGGAATTCAGTATCAGCAGCGTGTCGGAAACGCCGATTGAGGGGCTTTACCAGGCGCAAATAGCCAATGGTCCCTTGGTATATGTGACCAAGAAGGGCGACTATCTCATTGCCGGTGACCTGTTTCACGTCAGTGAAAAGGGCCTGGTGAACGTGTCGGAGCAGGGGCGCAATGAGGAGCGGGTTGCGGCTTTGGCAAAGATTGAGAAAGACGACATGATCGTATTCTCCCCCAAGGGAGAAACCAAGGCCCATGTGACGGTATTTACCGATATCGACTGCGGTTACTGCCGGAAGCTGCACCAGGAGGTGCCTGAGTTGAATAAAATGGGCATTGAAGTGCGCTATCTCGCGTACCCGCGAGCGGGCTTGAACTCTCAATCCCAGCAGAAGCTGGCGACAGCCTGGTGCTCGGAGAATCCGCAGGAGACTCTGACAAGGTTCAAGGCTGGCGAGTCCATACCCATTAAGGTATGCGAAGGTAATCCTGTGGCCATGGAATACAAACTGGGTCGGCAGTTGGGCGTCACCGCGACACCGGCATTGGTGCTGGAATCCGGTGAACTGCAGCTGGGTTATATGCAAGCGCCACAATTGGCTGCCCGACTGGGTGTGAAACCCTGATCCGAAAGCCGACCGCGCGCGCCTTTTAGCATAATTTTCCTTTCCCTGAGCCGCCCCGCGCGGCTCTTTCCCTTACTGTGCAATAACCGCGTTGACAGCCGCCAATGGCGTCAGTAAGGTTGCGTATCTTTTTGGGTCTGCGCAGGCAGAGTGCTTCAACCGGTTGGGGCAGTCGCGCAAAACCCTGTCGGTGACACCCTTGATCTAGAGGATCCTCGTTTGAAACCCGTAAAAATTGGCTTGTGTGGCTTGGGGACCGTTGGTGCCGGTACTTTCAATGTATTGGCGCGCAACCAGGCAGAAATCAGTGGCCGCGCCGGTCGCGATATTTCGATCACCCATATCGGCGCTCGCCGCGACAACCCCAAGTGCAGCACCGGCAATGTCCGGATTAGCCGAGACATTTTTGCCGTGGCGGAAGATCCGGATATCGACATCCTGGTAGAGCTGATTGGCGGCACCACCGTGGCCAGGGATCTCGTCCTCAAGGCCGTGCGCAATGGCAAGCATGTAGTGACAGCCAACAAGGCGCTTATCGCCGAATTCGGCAATGAGCTCTTCGGCGAGGCGCGCAAACACGGTGTCAGTATCGCTTACGAAGCCGCCGTGGCCGGCGGTATTCCCATTATCCGTGCCTTGCGCGAAGGCCTGTCCGCCAACAAAATCGAATGGCTGGCGGGCATTATCAACGGCACCGGCAACTACATATTAACGGAGATGCGCGACAAAGGCCGCGCGTTCGACGACGTACTGCGTGAAGCGCAGGCGTTGGGTTACGCCGAAGCCGACCCGACTTTCGACGTCAACGGCATGGATGCTGCCCATAAGCTCGTCATTCTGGCCTCACTGGCCTTCGGCATGCCGCTGCAACTGGACAAGGTATTCACCGAGGGTATCGACAGCCTGGTGCCCGAGGATGTGGTCTATGCCGGCGAACTGGGATACCGCATCAAGCATTTGGGTATTGCCCGCCGACATCCCGACAGAGGTATAGAGCTGCGCGTCCACCCGACGCTGATTCCGCAGAAACGCCTGCTGGCCAACGTTGACGGCGTGCTCAACGCCGTAGTGGTCAAAGGCGATGCCGTGGGTCCGACGCTATATTACGGGCCGGGCGCGGGCGCGGAACCCACGGCGTCTGCCGTGGTGTCGGATATCGTCGATCTGGCCCGCAACCTGACGGCCCTTCCGGAAAATCGCGTACCCCATTTGGGCTTCCAGCCCGACCATTTGCACGACTACGCTATAATGCCGATGGACGAGGTGGAGACGGCCTACTATCTGCGCATGGCCGCCGTGGACAAGCCGGGCGTGCTCTCCAGGGTGACCCAGATTCTCAGCGACGCCGGTATCAGCATCGAAGCGCTGATACAGAAGCAGCCGAAAGAGGGCGAGGCGGTGGTTCCGGTAATTCTGCTTACCAACCGTGCGACCGAAAGGCATTTGGTCGGCGCCATTGAGCGAATTGAGGCACTCGACAGCATCCAGGACAAAATCGTCCATATTCGAGTGGAATCTCTGGGTTAGCCTGCTAAATAAGCTCTGAATTTTAAATCCCTAACGCTGGAACCAAACCGTGAAATACATAAGCACCCGGGGCGAAGCACCCGAGCTGTCCTTTGAAGATGTTGTACTCACTGGCCTCGCCTCCGATGGCGGCCTCTATGTGCCCAAAGAGCTGCCGTCCTTTTCTGCGGACGAGATCGCCTCCTGGGCTGATCTCGACTATCGGGAGCTAGCCTTCAGGATTATTTCCGTGTTCGTGGACGGCGCCATTGCCGACACCGACCTGAAGAAGATCATCGACACCTCCTACGACGGTTTCCGCCACGATGCCATTGCGCCTCTGGTACAGACCGGGCACAACGAATGGGTTCTGGAACTTTTCCAGGGGCCCACTCTGGCCTTCAAGGACTTCGCCCTGCAGTTTCTCGGGCACCTGCTGGACCACATACTGGCCAAACGCAAGCAGAAAGTGGTGGTCATGGGCGCTACCTCCGGTGATACGGGATCCGCCGCCATCGAAGGCTGTAGCCGCTGCGAAAACCTGGACATCTTTATCCTGCATCCGCACCAGCGGGTGTCCGAGGTGCAGCGCCGGCAGATGACAACGGTTCTTGCGCCCAATGTTCACAACATTGCCATGACCGGCAACTTCGACGACTGCCAGAACATGGTGAAAGCCAGCTTTGCCGATCAGAGCTTCCTGCCCGAGGGCCGACAACTGGTGGCGGTCAACTCGATCAACTGGGCGCGGATCATGGCCCAGATCGTCTATTACTTTTACGCAGGACTGGCGCTGGGCGCCCCTCACCGCCCCGTGTCCTTTTCGGTGCCCACGGGCAATTTCGGCGATATCTTCGCGGGCTACCTGGCCCGGCGAATGGGCCTGCCCATCGACCAACTGGTGATTGCCACCAACAGCAACGACATACTGCACCGCTGCCTCAGCGAAAACGACCACAGCAAGCGCGATCTGGTGCACTCCCTGTCGCCGAGCATGGACATCATGGTGTCCAGCAACTTCGAACGTCTGCTGTTCGATCTTTACGATCGCGACGGCGCCGCCATCAGGCAGTTGATGGCGGACTTCAAGTCCGGCGCCATGGTGCTGGATGAGAAAGTGTTGGCAAAAGCGAGGACATTGTTCAGTAGCTATCGGCTGGACGATGACGAAACCATTGCCGTGATCCGGCAGGTGTTTGAGAACACGGAATACCTGATTGATCCCCACACCGCCATTGGCGTACAGGCCGCTCGCCAAACGCGGCGCAGCGCCGCCATCCCCATGGTTTGCCTCGCCACTGCGCACCCGGCCAAGTTCCCCGAGGCTGTGCGCAAGGCCGGACAGGTGGAGGATCCGAAGCTGCCTTACCATATGCGCGACCTGTTCGAGCGGGAAGAGCGCTATCAGGTGCTGGACAAGGACCTGAAGCTGATACAGGACTTCGTCGCCGACCATATATCGACATAAGAGTCACCACCTGATACGGATTAGCGCGGGATCAACCCATGACCATCCGCAGAACCATACGCAGACGCGCCTGTCCTCCGGGCGCGTCTTCTTTTTCCGATACCTTTCCCGATACTTTCCCCAACACTATGCCCGCCGTGATTCGGCGGATATACGCCGCTCGCGGCATCAGCGGACCTGAACAAATCGACTACCGACTGCAACACCTGAACACGCCAGCCAGCATGCGCGGGCTCGACGAGGCCTTGCGGTTGCTGGAAGAGGCTTTGAGGGAACAGCAGCCGATCATGATCATTGGTGACTTCGACGCCGATGGCGCCACCAGTACCGTGCTGGCCATATCGGCCCTGCGCGCCATGGGCCATCGGCAGGTGGATTTTCTGGTGCCCAATCGCTTCGAATACGGCTACGGGCTGACGCCGGAGATAGTGGCTGTGGCCGCGGAAAAAACGCCTGACCTGATCATAACGGTCGACAATGGCATTTCCAGTCTGGAAGGGGTGGCCGCCGCCAAGGCCGCGGGCATGCGCGTTCTGGTTACCGATCATCATTTGCCCGGCGCCAGGTTGCCGGATGCCGACGCCATAGTGAACCCGAACCAACCCTTGTGCGAATTCCCCAGCAAGCACCTGGCCGGTGTCGGTGTCATCTTCTACCTGATGAGTGCCCTGCGCGGCCACCTGCGCGAGCGGGGCTGGTTTGCCGAAACCGGCATAGCCGAACCCAATATGGCGGAATTCCTGGATCTGGTGGCTCTGGGCACAGTGGCGGACGTGGTGCCGCTGGACTACAACAACCGCATTCTGGTTGCCCAAGGGCTTGAACGCATGCGCGCGGGGCATCTGCGGCCGGGTATTCGTGCACTTTTGGAAGTCGCGGGGCGATCTTTGGCGCAACTGACGGCGGCTGATCTGGGCTTTGCCGCGGGGCCGCGCCTGAATGCGGCCGGGCGGCTCGATGACATGAGCCTGGGCATCCGTTGTCTGCTGGCGCGCAGCGACGCCGAAGCCTATGACCTGGCGCGGGAGCTCAATGATCTCAATAACGATCGCAAACAGATCGAAGCCTCCATGCAGGCGGAGGCACTGAAGGCTCTGGACCAGGTGCCCCTGGATGCCGAGAACTGCCTGCCGGCGGGGCTGGTGCTCTATCAGGCTGGCTGGCACCAGGGCGTTATCGGCATTCTCGCGTCCCGCATCAAGGACCGCCTCCATCGACCCGTGATTGTCTTTGCCGAGACGGACAAGGGGAATGAGTTGAAGGGCTCCGGTCGCTCCGTGGCCGGTATTCATCTTCGCGACACCCTGGATCTGATCGCCACGCGGCATCCCGATATTCTCAATAAGTTCGGTGGGCATGCCATGGCGGCCGGGCTGACCCTGGCGCCGGGCGACCTGGCCCGCTTTACGGAACTCTTTGACGAGGCGGTGCGGCAACAATTGGGTGAAGAGGGACTCAGGGCGGAAATTATGACCGACGGTCATCTCGACGCCTCGGATTTCAACCTGGTGCTCGCCTGGGAATTACGCCGCTGTGGCCCCTGGGGCCAGCATTTCCCCGAGCCCCGATTCGACGGTGAATTTCTGGTATTGCAACAGCGGGTACTGACGGGGAAGCATCTGAAACTGAAGCTGGCGCTCGCCGCTGGTGAGCCCGCCATAGACGCTATCGCCTTCAACGCCGATCTGGAACTGTGGCCCGGCGAGCGCGCGGAACGCATACGGGCGGTGTTCAAACTGGACGTGAATGACTACCGGGGCCGTCAATCGCTGCAGCTATTGGTGGATCACCTGGAAGTTCTTTGATTTGCCACCGGGCAGCTGTCAGCAAACGCACGCCCAGCCCACAGCCACGCGCCGTCGCTCCACGTAGACATATTCAGGCTTGTCGGTGAGTGGGTGCAGGGGGTGGCGGAAATGGTGATGGTCTTCACTCGATCCCATGTATTCCCAGCATTTTCCCTGGTGCAGACAGATGGCGTCACCGGTATTCAGGCAATCATCCGCCAGGCCGGCCCACATGTGCTGCCACTCGGGGTGTATAGCGTCCAGAAATTCCATATTCCCTCTGCCGTGGAAGTTATTATCAAGGAGTTATTGTAGGTTGCTTATGGTGATAGTCAAGATAGTTCCATAACTTACTGATACAAAAAGAATAAATGTGTGACGCTATCGAGCTTTTGGCGCCTGTCTTTTCCTGGCTCGGCCGGCGCATTCGACGTTCTCTAGAGTTGCCTGACTCCCATAAGGTACAATCGCCGCCTCGCCCACATCTGCTCTATGAGAGGCATCGCCCCATATGGAAATCAATCCGCTTCTGAATTCCCTCGCCGACATGCAAGAACGCACTGGCGTTCTTAGGGGGTACCTTTGAATACGATCAGAAGAAAGAACGTTTAGCCGAGGTCGAGCGCGAGCTGGCCGAACCCGACGTGTGGAATGATCCCGAGCGCGCGCAGAACCTGGGCCGCGAGAGGGCATCGCTGGAAGAAGTCGTCAGTACCATCGAAACCCTGGAGCAGGGCGTTGCCGATTGCCGGGACCTTATCGACATGGCGGTCGAAGAAAATGACGCCGACAGCCTTGGCGACGTCGAGAAGGAAATCGAAGATCTCGACCAGCAGTTGGCGAAGCTCGAATTCCGCCGCATGTTTTCCGGCGAGATGGACGAAAACAATGCTTACCTGGATATTCAGTCGGGTTCCGGCGGCACTGAAGCCCAGGACTGGGCGGAAATGCTGTTGCGCATGTATCTGCGCTGGGGTGAAAACAAGGGTTTCAAGGCGACTCTGGAGGAAGCCTCGGCCGGGGATGTGGCCGGTATCAAAAGCGCCACTGTCCGCTTCGAGGGGCAATACGCCTTCGGCTGGCTGCGCACGGAAACTGGCGTTCATCGTCTGGTGCGCAAGTCGCCTTTCGATTCGGGCAATCGCCGGCACACATCGTTTGCCTCGGTATTCGTCAGCCCGGAAATTTCCGACGACATCAACATCGACATCAATCCGGCGGATTTGCGGGTGGACACCTACCGCGCTTCCGGTGCCGGTGGTCAGCACATAAACAAAACCGATTCCGCCGTGCGCATTACCCATGAACCCTCTGGTGTCGTGGTTCAGTGCCAGAGCGAGCGCTCACAGCACTCCAACCGCGACAAGGCGATGAAAATGCTGCGCGCAAAAATGTACGAGCAGGAAGTGCAAAAGCGCAATGCCGAAAAGCAGGCGATGGAAGATACCAAAGCCGATATCGGCTGGGGCAGCCAGATCCGCTCCTATGTTCTGGACGATCAGCGCATCAAGGACTTGCGCACCCATGTGCAAACGAGTAACTGCCAAGCGGTACTCGACGGCAACCTCGACATGTTTATTGAAGCCAGCCTCAAAGCCGGGTTGTAGAGCCCGCGATAGCGGTCCAACATTACGATTATTTAATTTTACTGAATAGGTCTCACCTCTCAATGACTGACAACACTGCAAATACTCCTGTCGATGAAAACAAACTGATCGCGGAGCGCCGTATCAAGCTGGCGAAAATTCGCGAGAGCGGCAATGCCTTTCCCAATAATTTTCGCCCGAAGCACAAGGCGGCCGTATTGCAGTCGGAATTTGGTGACAAGGAAAAATCCGAACTGGAGGCCTTGGGCAAAGTTGTCAGTGTCGCAGGTCGGGTGATCCGCAACCGCGGCGCTTTCATGGTCATTCAGGATATGGGTGGGCAGATCCAGCTATACGTCACAAAGGAAGCCCGCGATTTCGCCAAGACTCTCGATTTGGGAGATATTGTCGGCGTTAAGGGTGTGTTGCAAAAATCCGGCAAGGGCGATCTCTATGTCAGCCTGGACGAGTACCAGTTGCTGACCAAATCCCTGCGTCCGCTGCCGGACAAGCATCACGGCCTAACGGATCAGGAAATGCGCTATCGCCAGCGCTACGTGGACCTGATTGCCAACCCCGAAGTGCGCGATACTTTTGTTCTGCGATCCCGGGTTATTGAGTTTATCCGCGGCTACCTGAATGGGCGGGAGTTCCTGGAAGTGGAAACGCCCATGTTGCAGGTGATCCCCGGTGGCGCCACGGCGCGGCCCTTCGTCACTCATCACAATGCGCTGGACATTGATATGTATTTGCGCATCGCACCAGAGCTGTATTTGAAGCGGCTGATTGTTGGCGGTTTTGATCGTGTGTACGAAATTAATCGTAACTTCCGCAATGAAGGTCTCAGTACCCGCCATAACCCCGAATTTACCATGCTGGAATTCTACCAAGCCTATGCGGATTACCATGACCTGATGGATCTGACCGAGGATATGTTGCGCAAACTGGCGCAAAAGGTTTTGGGGTCGACCCGCGTGGTGAGCACCAAACCCGCCAAAGGTGACGCAGAGCCGGAACAGGTTGTTTATGATTTCACCCAGCCGTTTCAGCGCCTTACGGTGTTTGATTCGATCTTGCAGTTTAATCCTGATTTGACGGCGGCGGATATCGACAATGGAAATGCAGCGCGAAAAGTCGCAAAGAATCTGAATATTCCACTGAAGGATTTCTGGGGCCTGGGCAAAGTTCAAATAGAAATTTTCGAAAAGACCGTTGAGCATCGTCTTGAACAGCCGACCTTCATTACTGAATATCCGACAGAAGTGTCGCCGCTGGCACGCAGGAAAGACGCCAATCCTTTTGTCACCGAGCGTTTCGAATTCTTTGTCGGTGGACGCGAAATTGCCAACGGCTTTTCCGAGCTCAACGATGCGGAAGATCAGGCCGAGCGGTTTCAGCAGCAGGTGGCCGAAAAAAATGCCGGCGACGACGAAGCCATGCATTACGATGCCGACTTCGTGCGCGCGCTCGAATACGGGTTGCCCCCGACGGCTGGCGAAGGCATAGGTATTGATCGCCTGGTGATGTTGCTTACGGACTCACCGTCCATTCGCGATGTCTTGCTGTTTCCGCACATGCGGCCCGAGGTTTGACCGAACATCATGTCTGATACCTCGAGCAGATTGCAATTGGATGCGAGCTGGGCTGAACCTCTGAAGGCGGAGTTTGAGCAGCCTTACATGATGGAGCTCAGGAACTTTCTGCTCGCGGAAAAGGCGGCGGGCAAAATTATCTATCCGTCCGGCAAGCTGATTTTCAATGCACTGAACTCGACGCCGCTGGACAAGGTGAAGGTGGTGATTCTCGGACAGGACCCCTATCATGGTCCAGGGCAGGCTCACGGTCTCTGTTTTTCCGTGACGCCGGGGGTGACGCCACCGCCTTCACTGAAAAATATTTTCAAGGAAATCAGCAGCGATCTCGGCTTGCCGATTCCCACCCACGGTTGCCTGCAATCATGGGCGGAGCAGGGCGTGCTTCTGCTCAATGCCACCCTGACGGTGGAGGGACAAAATGCCGGCTCCCACCAGGGGCGCGGCTGGGAGCAGTTTACGGACCGTATCATTCAGGTCCTGAACAGCCATCGCCAGGGGCTGGTGTTTCTGCTTTGGGGAAGTTACGCGCAGAAGAAAGCGCAATTGATCGATAAAAGCAAACACAAAATTCTGAGAGCCCCTCACCCCTCACCCTTGTCGGCCCACAGGGGTTTTCTTGGCTGCCGGCATTTTTCACAGACCAATGCCTGGCTTCAGGCTCACGGACAAACGCCCATCGACTGGTCGCTTCCCGAGCACTGTTATTCCTGATTATCTATGGCGTAGGGCAGGGGTTGCCACTGCAACTCGGGGCCCGAGGTGGAGCCCAGCGTAACCGCCGGCTCCTCAAGGGTTTGTTCGGAGCAGACAACAAGCAATGCGGTTTTCTTGTCCTCGGTGGCCGCCGCCATAACAACCTGACCGGCAGCCTTGTCGCCCGTATATAAAGGTGTGCCCGGTGCTGGTGATTGAGCGGTTTCGACACAGGCGCGGTACATGTGCTTTTTCAGCTTGCCCAGGTAGTGCATACGCGCAACGACTTCCTGGCCGGTATAGCAGCCCTTGTCGAAGCTGATTCCATCGACCGACTGCAGGTTGAGCATTTGCGGGATAAATTCACCCACCGTTTCCGCGCGGACCTGGCCCAGCCCCATCTCGATGTGCGCCAGGTCCCATTGTTCGGGGGTTGCCGGTGTGCAGAGCGGCGCGAGATCGTGCCATACCCGCTCCGCCTGATCGGCAGCCACCCACAACTCGAAATGCGTGTGGCTGTGGCGCAGAAGCGTCAGTCCGTCGCCCACGGCAAACTGACCGTGCTCCATTGGCGTATCAACCGCCAGGTATTGCGCCGCCTCTTCGGCACCGGCGCCAAGCAGTGCAAACAGCCGAATATCGGTCGCCACTGCAATCTGTGTCTTGAAGAATACGCTGTATTTCTGCAAAGCAGCCTGCGCGCTTGTGGCAATGGAAGTGTGCAGGCGCAAGCCGATAGACGCATCCTTGAGCGCGGCGGCGACAAAACTGCTGTGCATCCGCCCCTTGTGGTCACAGTGGGCTCCCAGCAGGAATTCCCGTTCGGTCAGGCGCCGAATATCGCAGGTGGTTTGCCCCTGCAGGAATTTCTCCGCATCGGCTCCCGTTACCCTGAGCAGTCTTTGATGTTCCAGGGGGATCAGCCACGGTTGCTTTAGGGCGTCATAGTTGTGGAATGAACGCAGTTGCCCGTCGTCGTCCCACATGGCTCCCTGTTCGCTGAGGAAGTCCTGCCAGGCAGTATCTTGATTGTCAGTGGTGCTGTCTGTCATATGAAATCCTGTTGTGTCGAGGGCTCAATATCAGATGGCAAATGCGTGCAGACCTTTTTACCTGCAGACCGGCAGTGCTTCGATTATACTGGCGCCGCATGATAATTTGTTGAGGTTTCGATGGAATACAATCGCTTGGTCTGGGCGAGTCGGCGCGGCATGCTGGAGTTGGATCTGGTGCTGCAGCCATTTCTGGAAAATCATTACGCCGATCTGGATGCGGCGGACAAGGAGCGTTTTTGCCATCTTTTGGAGGAGGAAGACCAGGATCTATTTCTCTGGTTTATGCGCAGAGCAGATCCGGAGGACCCGGATTTGCGTCATATAGTACAGGTAATCCGTGACCACACGGGTATTCAGCCAGACGCTTAGCCTCGTCGTACGGCCGTCGCGCCAGTTCTGGCTATTGGTGATTGCCGCTCATCTGGTGGCGATTCTGAGTCTGCTGCTGATCGATATCCGGCAGCCGTGGCGCCTGCTCGGGTGGGGCATCATTCTTGTCCACGCCGTCTATGTTTGGCGTGATAGCGTTTGGCTGCGCGAACTTCGACAATTGCACTATGCGGACGGCGATTTCTATCTCTGTTTCGACAATGACAGAATTCCAGCTTTGCCGGATGGCGGCCATATAGTCACACCCTGGCTGGTGATCCTGAGTCTCAAGGTGTCCGGCAAGCGCCGCCATCTGCCACTTTTCCCGGATACCTGTAACGCCAATGATCTACGCCGCTTGCGGGTACTTCTGCGTTGCGGTGCTGGAACTGTCACTCATTCATAACAATCAATCATTCGTGACAATCGTATTTTGGGCCGCGAAATTCGTTGGGACCAGAATGGTGTCCTGGGCTATGGGCGACGTGGTGGGATAGTCCAGTGAGTAGTGAAGGCCGCGGCTTTCCCGGCGCTGTCTGGCGGACCGGATAATGAGTTCCGCCACCATGGCGAGGTTGCGCAGTTCGATCAGGTCGTTGCCAACCTTGTAGTTGGCGTAGTACTCATGGATTTCCTTCTGCAGAAGGTTGACGCGGTGTATTGCGCGCTCCAGGCGTTTCACCGTGCGCACAATACCCACGTAGTCCCACATGAAGCGCCGCAATTCATCCCAGTTGTGGGAAATCACTACATCCTCATCGGAATTGGTCACCCGGGATTCATCCCAGGCCGGCGGTTCTTCGGGATCGGCAATCCCATCCAGTGAATCGGCGATCGTTTGGGCCGCCGAGCGGGCGTAGACAATGCATTCCAGCAAGGAATTGCTGGCCATGCGGTTGGCGCCGTGCAGCCCCGTGAAGGATGTCTCGCCAATGGCATAGAGGTGGTTGAGGTCCGTCTGTCCCTGCTTGTTCACCACAATACCGCCGCAGGTATAGTGGGCGGCCGGGACCACGGGAATGGGTTCTTTGGTGATGTCGATGCCGAACTCCAGGCAGCGCTCCCGCACAGTGGGAAAATGTTCGGCGATAAAGTCGGCGGATTTGTGGCTGATATCCAGATAGACGAAGTCGCTGCCGAGCCGCTTCATTTCATGGTCGATGGCTCGCGCCACGACATCCCGCGGTGCCAGTTCGGCCAGTTCGTGAAATTTGTCCATAAATCGCTCGCCGTTCGGCAGGCGCAGCTTGGCGCCTTCGCCGCGCAGGGCTTCGGTAACCAGGAAGGATTTCGCCTTGGGATGATACAGGCAAGTGGGGTGAAACTGGTTGAACTCCATATTGGCCACGCGGCAGCCCGCGCGCCAGGCCATGGCAATGCCGTCACCGCTGGCACTGTCCGGGTTGCTGCTATAGAGGTAGACCTTGCTGGCGCCGCCGGTGGCCAGAACCACGGATTTCGCCGTGAAGCACTCCACCCGATCGCCTTCGCGATTGTAGACGTAGGCGCCCACGCACCGCATTTGCCGGCGCCCCGGCTCCGGTTGGCGAATCAGGTCAAGGGCAATATATTGCTCATAGAAAGAAATATTGGGGTGGGCTTTGGCCTGTTCCAGCAAGGTGGAATGGACAGCGCGGCCTGTGGCATCGGCGCTGTGGATAATCCGCCGATGGCTGTGGCCGCCTTCGCGGGTCAGGTGGTAGTTGCCGGCGTCGCCATTGCGGGTGAAACTGACGCCGAGGTTCACCAGCCATTCGATGGCGGCCTTGCTGTTGCTGACGGTGAACTCGACGGTATCCCGGTGGCAGAGGCCACCGCCCGCGGCGAGAGTATCAGCCACGTGAGATTCGATGCTGTCCTTGTCATCCAGAACCGCCGCAATTCCCCCCTGTGCATTCCGGGTGGAGCCCTCGTTGAGATCGCCTTTGCTGAGTACGGCAATCCGCACGGAATCTGCAAGGCTGAGCGCCAGAGTAAGGCCGGCGGCGCCGCTGCCGATGATAAGTACATCAAAATGATTGCGGAGAGTCGTTGTCACGGGGGCTATACCTGAATAAAGAAACACCTGAATAATCGACCACCTGAATAACGGGTATCGGGCCGGTCTGGCGGCCAGGTCCAGTATACTAGAGTTTTGGATCAAGGCTTTACTCTCGGCGGCAGGCGCTATTGCGTCAGGCAATGTCGACTCCGCCCGCAATTGAACTTTGCAATGACATGCCTGTCTAGTCCGAGATAACGAACCAGTGTCTGTTTGTAATAGAATAGGCTCCATTAAACGCATTAGCGTGGTCAGGAGTCTGTCGGACTTAAGGCTGATCTACTGCGCCGGCGGGAAACCGGTCCATTTTTCCGCGCTTTCTTGTTGCATAGAACCACTATGCGCCTCAAAAGCGCGAAAAACTGGCCTCGCTTTCCCGCCTTGCTCGCTACGATCGCTTAAGTCCGACAGACTCCCAGGCAGAGCTACCCCAACCGTTGGGGAACTTGCTTCAGGATTTGATTTGGGGAGTAGAGAATGGCGGCGCAATCCGCTCAAGATTCCGACCAGCAGTTGGTTAAGCGCGTACAGCAGGGCGACAAGAGGGCATTTGATCTCCTGGTTATCAAGTACCAGCACAAGATCCTTGCGATTGTCGGACGATACGTCAAGGATAACGGCGAGGTCCACGATGTGGTGCAGGAAACCTTCATCAAGGCTTACCGGGCTCTTGCCAATTTTCGTGGTGACAGCGCCTTCTATACCTGGATCTATCGTATAGCCATCAATACGGCCAAAAATCACCTGGTAGCCCGCGGGCGTCGACCGCCATCCCGGGACGTGGATATGGACGAGGCGGAGTTCTATTCGGGCTCTGACAGCCTCAGGGATATTGATACCCCGGAAAACCAGTTGATGAAAGACGAGTTGGAGGCCGTGGTTCACGCGGCGATTCGCGCTCTGCCGGAAGATCTGCGGACGGCAGTGACCCTGCGGGAGATGGATGGCCTGAGCTATGAAGAGATCGCCGAAGTGATGGATTGCCCGGTAGGTACGGTTCGTTCGCGCATCTTCCGTGCGCGGGAGTCGATAGATAAGCAGATAGAGCCTATGCTGTAAGTACACTGCGAAAGGCTGCGCTGTGGAAGCGTGATGGCTTGGGGTGGCGACATTGTAAAAAAGGGCATCTGGCGTTGAAATAAGGAAAAATTATGCAAGGCCATGAAACAATTTACAAAAGTGTCTGTCAGATCAGTAACGTCACGACTCACTCTCTTTGGAGGTGATGATGTGTGGCGGCGGGTCGCCGCGTCGTAACAGCCTTACAATAGGTTCGACAGGAATTAGACCCAGCCGGCATCTTCGGTGACCTCAGTGTGATTTATGCGATGCGAGCTGTGTATTTTTTATACTGGCGCTAGGATAAATTGGTACCACACACTCCGTTGACGGAGTGTAACAACATGATGATGGATTTGCGGGTTATGACACAACGTTCAACTGACCAGACGCCCTCAGGCGATTCACAGGATTCCACCGACAGCAAGAACTTCTTGCGGGAGTCGCTATCGGCATTGGTCGACGGCGAAGCCTCGGACATGGAGGTGCGTCGGCTGTTAAAACAGGCTGGATCGGACTCTGAAATTCGGGAGAGCTGGAGGCGCTATCATCTTGTGCGTGCGCTATTGAAATCTGACCCCGACATCAATCCCCATGTTGATCTGTCTCAGCGCATCAGCGCCGCCATTGAGCAGGAAGACAGTTTGCAAGCCCGGGGTCGCCTGAAACAGTGGACTGGCAAGGTCGGTAAAGTGGCAATTGCGGCCTCGGTGACCTGTGCATTTATTTTGGGTGTGCAGCAATTCGCACCACAGGGCCAGCAGGCACCGGCGCAAATGGCTGCGGCTTCAGAAAGCCCTCTGGCCGAGCAGGTTGGTTTGCCGGATCGAGTGCCGACCGGATTTGAATTGCCGCCTTTTGCGGCGAGAACTGTCAGTACGGACGCCGCAACCCGCAAAAATACCCTGCCACTGCGTGATTCCTCGGCCAGTTACGAAGCGCGGTTGCAACATAATCGGGCACTGCAGAATCATTTTGATCAACTGCTCCTTCGCCATGCCGAGCGCTCCTCATCCAATGGAAGTATGGGATTGATACCTTTTGCCCGTATTTCCAGGCTGGATGCTGTACGGGAGTAACCGCTTGCGACAGTTAAAGTTCTGGCTTTCGGCCTCAGTTGGAGTCTGGCTTCAACTGGGTTTGGTTCTGCCATCCGCTGCGGTGGAGGGCGTCAATTCCGTTGAGCAATTGCTTTCCAAACTCTCCCACACCGTACAGGAACGCAACTATCGCGGCCTGTTTACCTATGAATATGGTGGGACCCTCGATACGCTCGAAATTATTCATCTGGTGCGGGATGGTGTGGAGTACGAGCGCCTGCAGCATTTGAGTGGGCCCTCTCGCGAGATTGTGCGCAGCGGTCGCGACGTCAATTGTGTCAATACGGCCGCCCAGTTGCTGCGCGGAGGCCTCCTTTCCTTGGGTGAAGAGTCCCACGGCGAACAGCGAATGCAGCTCCACCAATATTACAATTTTACGCTGGATGGCGAGGAGCGGGTCGCTGATCGTCTGGCGACGGTGGTTCGGCTGACGCCCAAGGATCAGTACCGTCATGGCCTGACCTTGTCGGTCGACAAGGCAACAGGTTTTCCAATAAAAACCCTCATCGTCAACGCCGATCACAAGGTACTCGAGCGAATCCAGTTTGTTGAGCTGGACCTGGAATACAACCCCGATGATTTTCCCGTGGCGGCCACCGAAAGCGGTTATGTCGCCGTTTCAACAAAGCAGGACTCATGCGTCGGCAGCAATCCCATCGAAGCTGACGCGACCATTGCGCCATTCATGGACGCTACCGTTCACTGGCGGCCGGAATGGGTGCCGCAGGGTTTTGTGCTCTCCGAACACGTCTATGCGGACCCGGATGGACACCAACTGGTTTATACAGATGGCTTGGCATCGTTTTCGGTATTCGTCAAGCCGGTCGATGAGCAAGGGCCGGCTCAGCCGAGTCTGGCGCGGCATGGCGCCACAGTTGCACTCATGTTGGCCTTGCCCCTGAAAAAGCATCCCGCCAACGTGACCGTGGTAGGGGAGATTCCGGCGGTAACGGCGGAGCAGGTCGCCTTGGGCATGCGTCCAATTGAGTCGGAAGAATCGCCGTGATTATTGAAAGCGGCAGAATTGTCGCGGTGGAAAGCGGCGGCGTCTGGGTTGAAACCGCCAATCAAAGTGCGTGCGGGCGATGTGCCGCACGCAAGGGTTGTGGTCAAAGTCTACTGGTGCAGGTGGATGGCCACCGCAGCTACATCAAGGCGGCCTGGAATGGTCAGCAGGCGCAGGATTTTCGCGAGGGCGAATTCATTCGCATCGGTGTGCATGAAACGGCGGTGCTGCGCGGCTCACTGATGGCCTATTGCCTTCCTTTGGCCGGGCTTGTCGGAGGCGCGACTCTGGGTGACGCCATGGGCTTTCCGGAGTCTGGCGTAGTCGCAGTCGCGATAGCGGGGTTGGTACTGGCGGGGATTGTAGTTCGCGGCTTATCCTGGTTATACAAAAACGATGAACGCTTTCAGCCGGTTGTGATCGGCCGCTCTGTCTCAATGGGCATTGGGCAAGGTTCCATTGATTCGACCCCTGTGCCAATCACGCCCATCGATCAGCGATAATTTGAAATTGAGCTTTCAGACTCCATAAAAATTTACCTGTGTTATGTGAATTTCTTCGAATTTCGCTGTTCGGGGCTGTTCGGGAGATGTCCCTGCGCAAGGGACCCCTGATAACAGTTCGGTGCGGTTTAAACGTATGGAGATGAAATTCGTTAATTACTATTAGAGGTGAATAGATGTTCGTGAAAGGCGCTACTGCCATTTTTCTATTTCTCTGGTCTGCACTGTCTTTGGCAGCTCTGCCGGACTTTACTGATCTTATCGAGAAAAAATCTCCCGCTGTCGTAAAGATTACGACTGTTCAGAAAATTCCGGGCCGTACGTCAATGCAGCTTCCGCCGGGGCATCAGATTCCCGAAATATTCCGGCATCTGTTCGAGCCGAGGCAAATGCCTGATCGCGAAGCTCATTCCATGGGTTCGGGTTTTTTTATCTCGGACGACGGTTATCTTCTGACCAATCATCATGTCATCAAGGATGCCGATGAGATAGTGGTTCGTTTGATCGACCGCCGCGAATACGATGCCGAAGTTGTTGGAGTTGATCCCCGCTCGGATCTCGCGCTCTTGAAGGTGGATGCCGAGGATGTTCCCTATCTGGAATTTGCTGAGCCGGGTTCGCTTCGCATTGGCGAGTGGGTGCTGGCCATAGGCTCCCCCTTTGGGCTGGATTATTCCGCCAGCGTGGGTATTGTCAGTGCCATTGGCCGAAGCATTCCCAACGCGAGAAATGAAAACTACGTGCCCTTCATCCAGACGGATGTGGCCATCAACCCGGGCAACTCTGGCGGTCCGCTGTTTAACCTCGAAGGCGATGTAGTGGGGATCAATTCCCAGATCTACACCCGGGCCGGCGGCTCCATAGGCCTGTCATTCGCCATTCCGTCATCTGTCGCCCAGGATGTGGTTACCCAGCTCAAAAACAAGGGTCATGTCGACCGTGGCTGGCTGGGAGTGCTGATTCAACAGGTGGACAATGATCTGGCGGATTCCTTCAATCTGGGTTCAACGCGAGGCGCACTGGTGGCGCAGGTTGAACCGGGCAGTCCCGCCTATAAGGCAGGCCTTCGTATCGGTGACGTCATTGTCGAGTTCAATGGTCGTGACATTGAAACGTCTGGCCAATTGCCCCACATTGTCGGCGCGACAGCGC
This sequence comes from uncultured Cellvibrionaceae bacterium, assembly GCA_964515945.1. Classification (GTDB taxonomy): domain Bacteria; phylum Pseudomonadota; class Gammaproteobacteria; order Pseudomonadales; family Cellvibrionaceae; genus CAYQQJ01. The sequence goes on along the minus strand of CAZEWY010000004.1, from coordinate 10,146 downwards.
CGGGGGAAACGGTACCGGTCGAGGTTGTCCGTGAAGGTGACCACAAAAAGTTATCGGTCACTGTGGGCTCGCTCCCGGGCGCGGATATGGGGACCGACCTCGCCGGTAATCAGGGGCCGGACCAGGGTGGCCGTTTTGGCGCTGTGGTGAGTGAGATAGATCCGCGCATGCGGGAATCCTGGCAGCTCGATGGCGGTGTCATGGTGCAGGCTGTTGATTCGGGCAGCCCCGCGGCCGAAACAGGTCTGCGCCCGGGCGATGTCATTGTTCAGCTGGGCTTCGAAAAAGTCGATGATCTGAATGATTTCCGGCAAATAGTCGAGAAGTTGCCTGCCGACAAGCTGTTGCCCATCCGCTTCTTCCGCGACGGAATGCCCACCTTCCGTACCATCAAGCTGGACGAGTAACGCCGCCCTGACCCGAATGGCGCCTGAGCGCCCGACTCTCCGTCGGGGCGTTCCGGTGCCTGCGAGACACATGGCTTAGGCCCAGCAAATGCGTTAGACTTGCGCCACTTTGAAGGGCGCGCGGGCGCGCCTTCTCCCCCAATGACTTTTAACAATCTTGCAGGGTGCTGTGACTGACTTAAGCCATATCCGCAATTTTTCGATAATTGCACATATTGACCACGGCAAATCGACAATAGCCGACCGTTTTATTCGCCATTGTGGCGGTTTGACCGATCGGGAAATGGCCGACCAGGTCCTTGACTCCATGGATCTGGAACGTGAACGCGGCATCACCATCAAGGCTCAGAGCGTCACCTTGAACTATTCCGCGCGCGACGGACGGGTATATCAGCTAAACTTTATCGATACACCGGGACACGTCGACTTCTCCTACGAGGTATCCCGTTCGCTGTTTGCCTGCGAGGGAGCCTTGCTGGTGGTTGACGCGGCACAGGGCGTGGAGGCTCAGTCCGTAGCCAACTGCTATACCGCCATTGAGCAGGGGCTGGAGGTTATTCCGGTACTCAACAAGATGGATCTGCCACAGGCCGAGCCCGAGCGGGTAAGCAGCGAGATTGAAGACATTATCGGTATAGATGCAACCGATGCCGTGCAGTGCAGCGCCAAGTCGGGGATGGGCATTGAAGATGTGCTGGAAAGGTTGGTGCACCTCATTCCGCCGCCCGAAGGCGACGTGGACGCACCGCTGCAGGCGTTGATCATTGATTCATGGTTCGACAACTATCTGGGCGTGGTTTCCCTGGTGCGGGTCAAGCAGGGAACTCTGAAAGTCAAAGACAAGATCATCTCCAAGACCATCGGCAAGGCCCATATCGTTGACAATGTCGGTGTATTTACGCCGAAGATCCAGCAAACCGGCGTACTGCGTGCGGGTGAAGTGGGGTTCGTGGTCGCCGGTATCAAGGATATTCTGGGTGCCCCGGTGGGTGATACCCTGATCCACGCCAACTTGTCTGAGACTCCGGCATTGCCGGGTTTTCAAAAAGTGAAGCCGCAGGTCTATGCGGGGCTTTTCCCCGTTAGTTCGGATGACTATGAGAATTTCCGGGACGCCCTGTCGAAGCTGACCCTGAACGATGCCTCATTGTTTTATGAGCCAGAGAGTTCCGATGCTCTGGGATTCGGTTTCCGCTGCGGGTTCCTCGGCATGCTGCACATGGAGATTGTCCAGGAGCGTCTCGAGCGGGAATACGATCTGGATCTGATCACCACCGCACCCACAGTGGTGTTTGAAGTCGCACAGACGGACGGTGAAGTGATTCACGTGGACAATCCTTCGAAGTTGCCCGAGCTGGGCCTTATCGATGAAATGCGCGAGCCCATCGTTGAGGCCAGCATACTGGTGCCCCAGGAATATCTGGGCTCGGTCATAACCCTCTGTGTGGAAAAACGCGGCGTTCAGAAAGACCTGCGATTCGTGGGTACACAGGTCAGTGTTGTTTATGAACTGCCGATGAACGAAGTGGTGCTGGACTTCTTTGACCGGCTGAAGTCCGCCAGTCGGGGTTATGCGTCACTGGATTACAGCTTTATACGCTTCCAGGCGGCCAATCTGGTGCGTCTGGATGTATTGATTAACGGTGAAAAGGTGGATGCCCTGGCATTGATTGTCCATCGGGACCAGGCTCATCAAAAAGGTCGTTCACTGACGGAAAAAATGAAGGAGTTGATACCGCGACAGATGTTTGATGTGGCCATACAGGCGGCAATCGGCGGTAACGTGGTCGCCCGAACCACGGTCAAGGCGCTTCGCAAAAATGTCACGGCCAAATGCTATGGCGGCGACATTACACGCAAGAAGAAATTGCTGGAGAAGCAAAAGGCCGGCAAAAAGCGCATGAAGCAAGTGGGGCGGGTGGAAATTCCGCAAGAAGCATTCCTTGCTGTACTAAAAGTAGACAACTAAATAGATAACCAAATAAATAGTTAAGTAGATAACTAAATAAGGCTAGTTTGCGGATATGGACTCAATCAATTTACCTCTCATTTTGTTTTTACTGGTTTTCGGCAGTGGGTTGATCTGGCTATTCGATGTGCTGGTGCTGGCGAAACAGCGCCGGGTGGCTATTGAAAATGTTAACTCGCGCGACCCTCCGCTTGATGAAAACGAAAGATCGAAAAATGATGCCTATCGCGCGGCACGTGACCAAGCGGCGCGTGAGCCCGTGGTGGTTGAATACGCGAAGTCATTCTTCCCGATACTTCTTCTGGTTTTTGTGTTGCGCTCCTTCCTGGTTGAACCTTTCCAGATACCATCAGAGTCCATGGTGCCGACGCTGGAAGTGGGCGATTTCATCATCGTGAACAAGTTTTCCTATGGAATTCGTCTGCCGGTAATCCGGTCAAAGATTATTGACGTGGGTGACCCGAAACGTGGCGATGTCATGGTATTTTTTCGGCCGGGTACGGATATATACTACATCAAGCGCGTGATCGGCTTGCCCGGCGACAAGATCCGCTCCGTGAACAATGAACTCTATATCAATGGCGAAAAGCTGCGACACGAATTCGTGGCAGCCCGTCCATCCGATCAGGGCTACGCCTTGATACGGGAAACCCTCGGTGGAAAAGAGCATTTGATCCGTGTCTCAACCTACGATGGCCCCCGCAAACTGGATGGTTCATGGGTAGTTCCCGAAGGTCATTACTTCATGATGGGGGACAATCGGGATAACAGTCTGGATAGTCGCGCCTGGGGGTTTGTGCCGGAAAAAAATATTGTCGGCAAGGCTTTCGCCATCTGGATGCATTGGGAATCTTTCTTCAGTCTGCCGAGCTTTGGCAGGGCCGGGGCTATAGAGTAGCGTCTATAATAAACAACCACAGATGTGACAAGAGGGCATTACCATGCAGAGTTACAGACATCAGCGGGGTTTGAGCACTATCAGTTGGCTGTGCGTGATTGTAATCGTGGTGTTTTTTGGTTTATGCGCCTTCAAAATGGTTCCAGCCTACAACGAAAATCTGATGGTAACGGCGGCTCTACGCAGCCTTGCCGACCATCCCGAAGGTGTCGGCAATTTGACCAAGTCCCAGATCCGGCGTGAGCTTCGGGAATTCTACAATATGAATCATGTGACGGGACCAGCAACCGATGGCCTGACCATTGAGGAGCATCGCGGCAAGACCCTGGTCTTTATCAACTACGAAGTGCGGGTTCCGCTTTTTGCCAATATTTCAGTCGTGATGACCTTTAACAATATGCTGGACTCCTCCCAGCCACAGGACTGTTGTGACCCGCCTGCTGAACAATGAGACGAGAGCATCCGTTGAATCTTGAAAAACTGCGCCGGCGACTTAAGCACGTCTTTTCCGATCCGGCACTTCTGGAAATGGCACTGACACACCGCAGTCACAGCGCCGGCAACAATGAACGCCTGGAATTTCTGGGCGACTCGATTCTGAATTTCTGCATTGCCGAAAATCTTTTTCAAAAATTCGATTCTGCGCCGGAGGGCGACCTCAGCCGTGTGCGCGCGGCCCTGGTGAAAGGAGAAACCCTGGCGGTGATTGCGCGGGAGCTGGAGCTGGGTGAATGCTTGCGGCTCGGAGAGGGTGAGCTGAAAAGCGGAGGCTCCCGCAGGGATTCGATTCTGGCGGATGCGGTGGAGGCGATTATTGGCGCGATTTATCTTGACGCCGGTATGGATGCGGCGCGGGAAGAGATACTTGCGCTCTACCAGACGCGTCTCGACAAAGTTTCCATGGCCAAGACCGGCAAGGATCCCAAGACCCAATTGCAGGAATTTCTACAATCCCGAGGTAAACCCCTGCCAAAATACAAGGTCATCAGTATCAGCGGTGAAGCCCATGCCCAGGAATTCACGGTAAGCTGCGCTGTTGTGCTGTCCGACAAAGTCACCACCGCTGCCGCCACCAATCGTCGCGCCGCCGAAAAACTTGCCGCGGAAAAGATGCTCATAGAGCTTCAGGTAGACTGATCCCGAGGCCCGTCCAGGAAATACTTATGCAAGACAGCACTACCCGAGCCGGTTATATCGCCATTGTGGGCCGGCCCAACGTGGGCAAGTCCACACTTCTGAATCATATCCTGGAACAGAAAATCAGCATTACCTCCCGTAAGCCGCAGACCACCCGGCACAACGTGCTCGGCATCAAAACGGAGGGCGCGGTGCAAATGATGTTTGTCGATACGCCGGGCCTGCATCGCGGGCAGGACAAGGCAATCAATCGCTATATGAACCGCGCGGCCTATTCAGCCACCAAAGATGTGGATCTTATTGTTTTTGTCATCGACAAGCTCCACTGGACCGACGAGGACGAATGGATACTGGAACGTCTTGCAGACACCCATGCACCCGTCATCGTGGCTATTAACAAGGTGGATCAGCTCGAAGACAAGAACCAGTTGATGCCCCATCTGCAAAAGCTCAATGAGCGGATTAAACCTGTTGAAATCATTCCTCTGTCGGCGCTACGTGGCCACAATCTGGACCGGCTGCAGGCCGAAATCCGCAAGCGCATGCCCGCTGGGGAACATCTGTTTCCCGAGGAGCAAATCACTGATCGCAGTTCCCGCTTTATGGCGGCCGAGATGGTGCGCGAAAAAATTACCCGACAACTGGGGGCGGAGTTGCCCTACCAGATGACCGTGGGAGTGGAAGAATTCAAGCAGGAGTCCAACGTCCTTCATATCAGCGCTGTCATTCTGGTGGAACGGGAAGGTCAGAAGCGCATACTGATTGGCGACAAGGGCGCACGACTTAAATCCATCGGTCAGCAGGCACGGGTCGACATGGAGACCATGTTTGATTCCAAGGTCATGCTCAATCTGTGGGTAAAAGTAAAATCCGGTTGGTCTGACGATGAGCGGGCTTTGCGCAGTCTGGGCTACGACGACAAACAATAGGGCTGGACTGACGCCATGCGTGTAGATCTGGAAGCCGCTTTTGTCTTGCATACACGCAACTTCACTGATTCCCGGGTGCTGGTGGAGTTATTGTGTTCCGACCATGGACGCATCAGTGCCGTCGCCCGCAGTGGCAGGAAGGGTGGCAGATTTGGCTTATTGCGTCCTTTTCAGCCTGTGCTGGTCAGTTGGCAGGGTAAAAGCGACCTCAAATCGCTGGTCCATACCGAAAGTGCTGGCCCCGGTATCTCCTTGAAAAGCAATAGCCTCTATTGCGGTATCTATCTCAATGAACTGCTGGTTCGCGTGTTGGCGGTTGCGGATCCGCAGCCGGTTTTATTTCTTGCGTATCAGAAGGCCCTGGAGCAACTCGCGTGGGACGAGGATATGGAAACCGTGCTGCGGGGGTTCGAACTGGACCTGCTGACGGAGCTTGGCTATGGAGTCCCGCTGGATGTGGATGCCGGCAGTGGTGAATCCATCGATGCCAATAGCGATTATGTTTATACCGCAGCCAATGGCTTTACGGTGCTGCCTCCGGGCGTGCCGGCTCCAGGACCAGGAAATGCCGATCATCGATTTCGCGGCGAAGCGATTCTGGCTATTGGTCGGCGAAATTTTACGGAGGCGGGAGTACGCAGTGCGGCCAAGAGATTGTGCCGCCTTGCGCTGGAACCTCTGCTTGGCGGCAAACCGCTCAAGAGTCGCGAGCTTTTTGCCGAAGTCAAAGCTCGCCGATAAGCGTTAAAATTCCTCCGCTTCCGCAAACAGCATTTCCATATCCCGCTCCGATGTCCACTGAAGCAATTCATGAATACGCGTCAGCAATAATGCAACGGCATCACCGATACCTGTAAATTGCTGACGATGCAGCCGGGAGTGCAGATCGCCGCTGGCCTGGCGCAAAGCGGGGACACCGCAGTAGCAGCAGCCCCCGTAAAGCTTATGCACTATGTTCTGTAGCCGGGTCATGTCCTCATCGTGGGCGGCCTCCGTCACCGCAGCCGCGGTATCTCCCAGGGATTCCAAAAGCATCACAAACATGTCTCGCGCGAGATCGGTTTTTTGCTTGGCCAGTTCCAATGCCAGTGCGGGATCGAAAATGGCTAGTTCTGACTCTGATTCTGCTGATTCTGACAGGGGCTCCGGTTCGGTGTTGATTGCGGAATCTTCGGGTGTTCCATTAATCTCTGGTTTCCCTCGATTGGCCCAGCGCTCAATGACGTGGCGCAATTCATTTTCGCTGACCGGCTTGCCGACGTAATCGTCCATGCCGGCCAGCAGCAAACGGGTTTTTTGCTCATCCACGGCGTGGGCCGTGAGGGCAATAATGGGCGTACGTTTGCCCGTTTCCTCCTGCTCACGCAACCGGCGGGTGGTTTCAAGACCATCCATTTCGGGCATCTGGATATCCATCAGGATGAGGTCAAAGTCGCTACTGGAACAGATATCGAGAGCGGCGGCGCCACTGAGGGCCATTTCCGTTTGTGCCCCCAGCCCTTTCAGTAGTTCGGTGACCAGCCGTAGATTGGCGGGGTTGTCATCGACAGCCAGAATTCTGACGGGCTTGTCCCCGCACGGGGGTTTCTGATCGATTTCGGGTGTTTTTGTCACGGCTGCGCCGGTTACGCCCAAATGTCCACAAAGGATCCGGTGCAACTGGTGTTGGGCAAGGGGCCTGTTCATGAGCACTACCTGTAGTTTGCTCAGCAGGGGGTCCAGTATTCTGCAGATATTGGGCGGCGCCAGCACAACGACGGGCAGCTGAAATTCATTATTGAGCTTTTCAACCGTGGCGCAAAGTCGTTGCTTGTCGAACCGCTGCTGATCAATCTGGGCATCCAGAATCGCAAGCTGGATCGGAGCCTCCGACGAATTTGCCCTGACCAGCTCGCAAATGCGATCAAAGTCACCGGTTTCCAGATAGTCCGCGCCCCAGTTATTCATGAGGTGTACCACTTCGGAGCGGCCGGTCGTATTGCTGTCGAAGATCAGCAAGCGCGTTCCGCTTAAACTCTTGGTGTGATCCTGGGTCGTTGTCCTGTCATTATTCAAACCGAAACGGGCCGTGAACCAGAAGGTGGAGCCCTTGCCTGGCTCACTGTCTACGCCAATTTCTCCCCGCATGCGCTGAACCAGGCCGCGCGCGATCGCCAGTCCCAGGCCGGTACCACCGCGCAGGCGGTTGTCGGCGGCATCGACTTGAGTGAAGGACTTGAACAGCCGCTCCTGTTGTTCTCGTGTCAAACCAATTCCGCTGTCGGAAACACTGAATTTCGCATGGATCTGATTATCGGTCTCGCCGATGAAATTCACCCGTATAACGATAGTGCCCTGGTCGGAAAACTTGATGGCATTGGACAAGAGGTTGGTCACCACCTGCTTCAGGCGCAGGGGATCGCCGAGCAGATTTTGGGGTACGTGTGGATCGATCAGGGTTACCAGGCGCAATTTTTTTTCATGGGCTCCCGGTGCATGAATCTTCAGGGCATCTTCGATGACTTGATAAACGGAAACAGGCTTGTACTCGAGTATCAGTTCTCCCGTCTCGAGTCGGGAGATATCAAGAACATCATTGATAATGGTCAGCAAGCCTTGAGCGGAGTGTTCAATGGTGGTCAGGTAATCGGTCTGCTGATCACTCAACTCTGTTTTCAGCAACAAATTGGCAAAACCAATAATTCCATTGAGGGGTGTTCGCAACTCGTGGCTGGCATTGGCGAGAAACTCCGATTTGGCACGGCTGGATTGCAGCGCATTTTTCCGTGCCATATCCAGTTCGATATTCTGAACCTCCACGGTTTCCAGTGTTTCCCTCAATTCCCGGGTATATTCCTCAAGATCGGACTGCATGGAATCCTGTTCAAGCTGCTGCTTTTTCGCGAGCTGACCCATCGCCTCCGCCAGCTGCTGAAATCCCATACCCTTTTCCGTGACAATCGGTTGAGTGACATCGCCGGCCAGATAGCTGGCAACACCTGCCTCCAACTGACGCAGAGGTTTTGTCATGATGTTGCGCAGCTGGGTAGCGCAATAGGCGATGACCGCCATTAATGCCGTGGCAATCAGCAGAAGGGTGATGACGCCCCTTTGCCGCAAAACACTGAAACCCGCGCCGTCCATCTCGACCAGTACCCATCCCGCATTCGCCTCAAGCGGAATCATGCGATAGGTGGTAGTGCCGTCATGCCACTGGTGCGCATTGCGCCTGAACAATCGTTCATTTAGAGCGCTACGCTCAGGCCCAGGCAAGCCTTTGACGAGAACCAGATTCTGGTTTGAGTCAAACACCGAAACGCTATGCAGGGGCTTGATCGCCAGTAACATCGAGGCGAGATGTTCGAACTCAAGGCTATTCAGAGGCTCTGAGCTCAGAGGCGCCGGGGGATGAGCGGCGATAATCCGCTCAACCAGCTCGAATTTTTCCCGCTCCAGGGACTGGACCTGCGAATTGTAGAGTGCCATAAAGCTGGCAATCAGGCATATTCCAGCCAGTAGTGACGGAATGACGGTGAACAAAAGGATTTTTTTGCGCAGTTTATTATCGTTAAACATAGATGTCGCCGCGGTTCCCCAAAATCAGCGCGGCTCCTTGGGCTCTGTGCATTGATTATTGTGATCTGACAGGCCGAGCCAGCCAAAGATTTTCAAGATAACACAAAGGCAGCTAAAATAGATGGCTGTGCAATAGGCTACACTGTTTTCCAGGAGAATATTTCCCGGGTATGTTCTCAGGACAAATGTTCCCGGGACGATGCTTCCCAGGAGCTCCATTACCCGGCGTATCACGCTGTACCAGGCTGCTTATGACATACCCCACAATAGAATCCCTCATTGGAAACACGCCCCTGGTGCGTTTGCAGCGCTTGCCGGGAAAGACATCCAATCAGCTGCTGGTAAAGCTGGAAGGCAATAATCCCGCCGGTTCCGTGAAAGACAGGCCGGCGCTGTCGATGATTACAGGCGCGGAAAGCCGGGGAGAAATCAAACCCGGCGATACCCTGATCGAAGCCACCAGTGGTAATACCGGTATAGCCCTGGCCATGGTGGCGGCCATCAAGGGTTACCGGATGACCCTCATCATGCCGGACAACGCCACGGATGAGCGCAAGGCCGCGATGACGGCCTATGGCGCGGAATTGATTTTGGTGGACAGAGCCGCGGGCATGGAAGGTGCGCGCGATCTCGCCCGACAAATGGCGGCGGAAGGCAAGGGCAGGCAGCTCGATCAATTCGGCAATCTCGACAATCCGGAGGCACACTACAGGAGCACCGGGCCGGAGCTATGGCAGCAAACCCACGGCGAAATCACGCATTTTGTCAGCTCCATGGGCACCACCGGCACCATTGTCGGCACCGCGCGCTATCTGAAGGAAAAGAATTCAGCCATCCAGATAATCGGTCTGCAACCGGAGGAGGGCGCAGCCATCCCGGGTATCCGCCGTTGGCGGGGCGAATATCTGCCACGCATTTACGACGACCGCAATATCGATTCGATCGTCGGCATGTCCCAGGAACTGGCGGAATCCACCATGCGCGATCTGGCGCGCCACGAAGGCATCTTCTGTGGCGTCTCTTCCGGCGGCGCTGTCGCCGCCGCTTTGCAATTGAGCAAAACTGTAGAGAAAGCGACCATCGTTGCGGTTATTTGTGATCGAGGTGATCGCTATCTTTCGTCGGGCGTATTCACCAGGGCCTGTTAGCACTAATTCGGTTATCGCTGCTGGAGGTCATTTTTTCGTCCAGCAAGGAAGAAGGAGAGTCATGTAGTGGGCCTACATAAACGACTGATAACGCCGCTGGGCG
>CAZEWY010000003.1:0-46638 GCA_964515945.1 uncultured Cellvibrionaceae bacterium | reverse complement strand
ACCACTTTCATGCTGACCATTTGCGCGGAGGCGGGGTTGGTGCCGTGGGCGGAGGAGGGGATGAGGCAAATGCTTCTGTCCACGTCGTCTCGGCTTTCAAAATATTTCTTGATGGCGACCAGGCCGGCATACTCGCCCTGGGAGCCGGCGTTGGGTTGCAGACTGATGGCGTCGTAACCGGTGCAGGCTTTGAGCATGTCCTGCAGTTGTTCGAACATTTCCACATAACCCTGGGCCTGCTCAATGGGCGCGAAGGGGTGCATACGCCCAAACTCGGGCCAGGTGACGGGAATCATTTCCGCGGTGGCATTGAGTTTCATGGTGCAGGAGCCGAGCGGAATCATGGCGTGGTTGAGGGCGATATCGCGGGATTCCAGACGCTTGAGGTAGCGCAGCATTTCGGTTTCGGAGTGGTACTGGTTGAATACCGGGTGTGCCAGAAAATCCGTTTGGCGGGCCAGTTGCGCGGGTACGGCCTCGAGCTGTTGTGCGCGGCTTTCCAGTGTCTCCAGGTCCTGCGGGTGGTCGTCGCCGGCGAAGACCGCCAGCAGCTCCAGCACGTCCTCGCTGGTGGTGGTTTCGTTGAGACTGACAGCGAGGGTGCTTTGGGCGATCAGACGCAGGTTGATGCCTTTTTCCAGGGCTCTCTGGTTGAGCACTTTTTGGCTGTCGCCGACTTCGACAGTGAGGGTGTCGAAATACTGGGTGTGGCGCAGTTTGAAGCCCTGGGCTTTGAGGCCTTCGGCCAGCATTTTTGTGAGCAGGTGAATGCGCCCGGCAATGCGCTTCAGGCCTTCGGGGCCGTGATACATGGCATAAAAGGCGCTCATCACTGCCAGCAGTACCTGGGAGGTACAGATGTTGGAGTTGGCTTTTTCCCGGCGAATATGTTGTTCCCGGGTTTGCATGGCCATGCGCAACGCCTGCTTGCCGCGGCTGTCTACGGAGACACCGATGATGCGGCCGGGCGCGGAGCGTTTGAACTTCTCGCGAAAGGCGAAAAAGGCAGCGTGGGGGCCGCCAAAGCCCATGGGTATGCCGAAGCGTTGATTGGTGCCGAGCACAATATCCGCGCCCATGCTGCCGGGGGACTCGAGCAGCACCAGGCTCATGATGTCGGCGGCCACGGTAACCAGCGCGTCTTTGCTATGGACGATTTCGATCAGCGGCGCCAGGTCGACCAGCTCGCCGGTGGTGCCAGGGTATTGCAGCAGGACGCCGAAATAATCCACATCCTTGAGTTCATTGGTGTCGCCCAGATGAATCTCGAAACCGAAGTGTTCGGCGCGGGTTTTGACCACCGCCAGGGTTTGCGGGTGCACATCCCTGGCGACAAAGAAGGTATTGGAGCGGTTTTTCTTGGCGACCCGTTTGCTCATGGCCATGGCTTCGGCGGCGGCGGTGCCTTCGTCCAGCATGGAGGCGTTGGCCATTTCCATGCCCGTGAGGTCCATCACCATCTGCTGGAAGTTGAGCAGGCCTTCCAGACGCCCTTGGGCGATTTCGGGTTGATAGGGGGTGTAGGCGGTGTACCAGCCGGGATTTTCAAATACGTTGCGCAGGATTACCGGGGGCGTGTAAGTGTCGTGATAGCCGAGGCCGATGTAGTTTTTGAAGACTTGGTTTTTCCGGGCGAGCTGTTTCAGCTCGGCCAGGGCCTGATGCTCATTGCAGGCGGGTTGCAGTACTTGGGTTGCCTCCCCACGGATACTGCCTGGCACTGTTTTGCCGATCAGTGCCTCGACGGATTCCACTCCCAGGGCGCTGAGCATGGCGCGAGTTTGCGCGGCATCTGGCCCTATGTGACGGTGAATGAATTCGCTGGCATTCTCCAGCGTCGCCAGGGAAGTGACTTTGTCAGGCATAATGGTGTCCGTGTGTGGAAGGCGAAATTCGGGGGCGCAAGTCTAGCAATTGGTTAATTTTGGAGCAATGGGAAAAGCACCCTTGTAAGAGTGGCTTCGATTCGTACAGGGTCAAGGCTCATTGAGGCAATACAACCATTTAAGGTAGAGATGTATGCGGGATAAAATCGGCGGTTGGAAACAGAAGTCCGTCAAAGTGATGTATGAGAACCCCTGGATTGAAGTCACGCATCAGGAGGTGATGCGGCCCAATGGTTCGGACGGCATTTATGGCGTGGTGCATTTCAAGGGTACCGCCGTGGGCGTTTTGCCGATTGATGCCGAGGGCAATACCTGGCTGGTGAAGCAGAGCCGCTACACGCTGGATACTTACACCTGGGAAATTCCCGAAGGGGGTGCCAAGCGGGGCGAAGACACACAAATGACCGCTGCGCGGGAGTTGGAGGAGGAAACCGGCCTCCGCGCCCGAGAGGTGCGGGAACTGATGCGTCTGCATCTGTCGAACTCGGTGACCGATGAAGTGGCGATCATTTACCTGGCCGAGGATCTGTATCGGGGTGAGCAGAAGCTGGACGAAACGGAGGATATCGAGGTCAAAAAACTGCCGCTGACCGAGGCGGTGGAAATGGTGAAACGCGGCGAAATCACCGATGCCATTTCCGTGGCGGCCCTCCTGCGAGTGGCTTTGGGGGTTTGAAGCTATAAGCCACCATCCGATGTCGGGTTACGCCGCTGCGCGTCTAACCCGACCTACAGTTGAGCCTCGGTTCTTTTCCCTTTTCCCTTTTTCCTTTTCCCTATACTTGCAGCTACTCAATCTTTATATCCACCGCCAGCATATCCCCAATCTCATCCAGCTGATCGAGCAGTCTGTCCCAGTCCGCTTCTTCGGGCACTGTCAGAGTGCCTTCGGCTTCGAACATGGGTTCGCCGCTGTAGGGGACGCTGGAGTAGTGGGTATTCAATTCTTCGACGTTGATATGGTAGTGAGCGAAGGCCTGGGAGATTTCGTAGACGATGCCGGGTCTGTCGGGCCCCATGGCGGTGAAGGCGGCGCTTTTGCCGGTGGCAGTAATGGCCTTGTCGTCGGCACTGTCCACCACCACTTTGATGCCCTGTGCACTCAGGCCGGCCAATGCCTGGCAGAGGGAGTCCTTCTCTTGCGTGTCGACGGCAACGCGAATCACACCGGCGAATTTTCCGGCCAACTGCGACAACCGGCTTTCGAGCCAGTTGCCACCCTGGGTGGAAATGGCATTGGCCAGGGCTTTGACGACACCGGGCTTGTCGTCGCTAATGACGCTGATAATCAGATGTTCGGTCATGCCGGTGCTCCTGCTGTTGATTCTGGTTCTAGGGAGGTTACCGGATTATATCAGCTTGTCCGCGAGGGGTTATGAATGAGTTGCGGCGGCCATTACGCTCGTTTAAGGTTGCCGCTCGTCGTTAACCCGTAGGTAGAATAAATGATCATTCCCCCCGAGCAATTAAGCCAGGAAGCACTCCAAGGAGTATTGGAAGAATTTATTGGCCGCGAGGGTACCGACTACGGCGAGCAGGAGCTGAGCCTGGAGGAGAAAGTTGCCCTGTTGCGGCCTCAGGTCACACGTGGCGAGGTGGTGATTGTGTACGATGAATTTCTGGAAAGCCTGACCTTGGCGCGGCGGGACGATGTAAGGCATCTGTTTGGAGATTCCGATGTTGATGAGTAAGTGCTGATGAGTGAGTGCCTCAGCCGGCATATCGGTGATACCCACTGCCTGTTCAACACGCCGGATAAACCTTTTGCGCGGCTGGTATTGGCGCACGGCGCTGGTGCGCCCATGGACAGCCAGTTTATGGTGCGCATGGCCGAGTTGCTGTGTGAACAATCCCTCGAAGTGGTGCGCTTTGAGTTTCCCTATATGGCCAAACGGCGAGAAACCGGTCGCAGGGCACCACCGGACAGGCACCCGGTACTGCTGGGAACCTGGGAGCGCCTGGCGGAGGCTTTGGCGGAAGAGGCTTCGTCGGATAACAGCATACCGCCTCTTTTTATCGGCGGAAAATCCATGGGCGGGCGCATGGCGACCATGGTGGCGGATGCGGTGCCCGCCAAAGGTGTGATCTGCCTGGGTTATCCCTTTCACCCGCGATCACGGCCGGAAAAGCCGCGCACCGAGCACCTGCGCAGTCTGACCACGCCCACTCTGATTCTGCAGGGAACGCGGGATCCGATGGGGGGCCGGGAGACCGTGACGGGCTATACACTGTCCACGGCCATTCTGCTCGCCTGGATGGAAGCCGGTGATCACGACCTGAAACCCCTGCGCAACAGCGGTTTCAGTCACGATGATTATCTGCGGCAGGCCGCAGAGCGAATTGCCGCCTTTATACGATTGGCCGTCTGACCTGCCGCCGGGCTGCCGGCATCCTGTACACTGCGCGCTTTACTTCTGAAAACTCCCAAAAAAGACACTGCTCATGGAACTACTACTCGCCTGCCGCGCCGGCTTTGAAAAGGAAGTGGCCGGGGAAATCAGCGACTTGGCCGCGCAGGCTGGAGTGCAGGGTTTTGTGAAAGCACAGGAAGGTGAGGGTTTAGCCCGCTTTGTGTGCTTCGAGCCGGAGCCGCTGTACCAGTTTGTGCGTCGGCAGGACTTCAAGGACCTGGTGTTTATCCGTCAATGGTCTGTCAGTGCTGGCCTGCAGAAGGATTTGCCCCAGGGCGACCGGGTGGCGCCGCTGCTCAAAGCGGCCCTGGAGCTGCCCGCCACATCAACGCTGGTGGTGGAGCCGTTGGATACCAACGAGGGCAAATCCCTGGGTGGCCTCGGCCGTAGTATTGCTCGCCATCTCCAGCGGGATCTGGAAGCCCAGGGGCACTGGCAGCGAAACAGCCCTTGGCAGTTGCAGCTGGTCTTTCTCAGCGGCACCAGCGCCTTTGTTGGTGTCAGCTCCATTGCCAACAGTGCCCAGTGGCCTGGCGGCATAGTGCGGCTGCGTGTACCCCGGGCGGCGCCGAGCCGCGCCACCCTGAAACTCGAAGAAGCCTGGCATCACTTTATTCCCAAAAGCCAGTGGGACGAGCGCCTGCGCGGCGGTATGCGCGCCGTGGATCTGGGCGCGGCTCCCGGCGGCTGGACCTGGCAGTTGGTGAACAAGAGCATCTGGGTGGACGCCGTGGACAACGGCCCCATGGACCCGACGCTGATGGATTCGGGGCTGGTCCAGCACCAGCAGATGGATGGCTTTCGCTACAAACCCGCCAAACCCGTGGACTGGCTCGTCTGCGATATCGCCGACAAACCCGCGCGTGTGGCCGCCTTGATTGGCCTGTGGGGGGCCAACCGCTGGTTCCGCGAAGCCATCTTCAATCTCAAGCTACCAATGAAGCAGCGCTACCTGGCCGTGCAGGAGTGCCGCCAGCGCATCGAAAGCCTGCTGGCAGAGGCCGGCGTGGAACCGATAAGCCTGGGTTTCAAGCAGCTTTATCACGACCGTGAAGAAGTCACCGGGCATCTGCGGTTGGGGGGATGAGTGATGAGTGATGAGTGATGAGTGGTGGGGCGGTGGGAAGTGGATAAGCTGGTACATTGGTTCCTCCGCTTGGCGCTATCCTGCTCACCGCTCACCGCTCACCGCTCACCACTTGACCCTCCCTCCAAACTTCGATACTGTATATCCATACAGCAACTATATACAGTAATCCAGGAGACAGAAGCATGGCTGTTATAGCAGTTTGGAAATGTGATCGGGACGGGACTATGTTTGAGGATAAGAAGCAGGCGGAAGAACATGACAAGATGTTGGAGCTGGCGGCCAATATTACCGGTCTGATTGAGCAGCATGTCAAGGGTATCGATGAAAAACACAGTGAGGCCATTGGTTTGCTGTTGGCGGAACGTCGGGACGATTTGGCAAAAGCCTGCAAGGGTAAACCGGAAGTGTTGCTCGTGGCCGACGGCTCCGCGCCAAAGACCGAGCATGATGGAGAGAATGTGACTCCCATTGCCAAGCAGGCTTGATGTCGGAAATCTGAATCGAAAGCCTGAAATTGGAAAGTTGAAGTTTTAAGCCGGATGAGGCGCAGCTTTATCCGGCTGGGCAGGGATGCCCACCCCTAATGCCCGTCATCTCCCTCTCTGATCCCCATTGGATTTTTCTCCCTGTAGGTTTCTCATCTGATACCAAACCCTAACCTGTGCTGCCGGGTTACGGCGTCGCGGGGCTCACGTCTAACCCGACCCACCACATATCGGCATACCCGACAGACCGACATATGGAGAGTTGAGGTGAGATCGAACCGTTCGACGCATAATGGTCTATCCTTGTTCTGTTTATTAGCCGCGGCCTCGCCGCTAGTGGAATCCACTGCCACTCGGCATAGCGGTAACCCCGAAATTTTGGCATCATACTTGTCCATCCAGCGCACAGGTGTCTCTTGAAACCAGTCAACGTTCTCTGCATTAAATGGGGTAAGAAGTACGGGCCGGACTACGTCAACACGCTCTACTCCATGGTTCGCCGGAACCTGAGCAGGCCATTCCGTTTTGTCTGTCTGACGGATGACTGGGAAGGCATACGCGACGAAGTCGAAGTCAATACCTTCCCCAAGGTGGGTTTCGAGGACTTCGACAAGCGATTGCCCTGGACAACCGAACAAAACTGGCTGAAGCTCATGGCCTTCGCCAGCCCTCTGTATGATCTGGAGGGGCCGACGCTGCTTCTGGACCTGGATCTTGTTATCGTGGGTTCGCTCGACGAATTCTTCGAGGTCGAGGGTGACCTGGTCATGATTCGCGAGGGACGCAAGTCCAGGCCCCGGGGCAATGCCGCCGTTTGTCGCTTTACCGCCGGTGCTCACCCTGAACTCCTGCGGCAGCTCGTCCAAAACCCCAACGAGGCCCGGCTGCAGACGCGCACTGGGCAGAATTACCTCAACCGCTTTTTCGAGCAGGGCAAGTTGCACTATTGGCCGACCGAGTGGTGTCGGTCCTTCAGGCGCCACTGCGTACGGCCATTTCCGCTGCGCTTTTTCCAGAAACCTCGCCTGCCGGAAGCGGCGAAGATCATCGTCTTCAACAGTGATTTGCGTCCCGATGATGCGCTGGTCGGTCGCAGCGGCAAGTGGTACCGAAAGGTGCAGCCCACCGGCTGGATCGCCGAACACTGGCGCTGATGATGCACACACTTTACCGACTCTTCATCCGGCTGGTATCGCCAGCTTTCTTTGCCTACCTCTGGTTGCGCGGCCGCAAGGCGCCCGCGTACCGCCGCCGCTGGCGCGAGCGGAGGGGCAGCCAACCGGTGCCTGTGCAGGCCCGGGAGGGGCTGATCATTCACTGTGTCTCCGTCGGTGAAGCCGTGGCGGCGCGCGCCCTGATTGAAGACATCCTGGAGAACTATCCGCACCTCGCCGTTACCGTGACAGCCATGACGCCGACCGGATCGGAACTGATCCAGCAGGTATTCGGCGAGCGAATTTACCATTGCTACCTGCCCTTCGACAGTGGTCCCGCCGTGCGCCTGTTTCTCGACAAATTGGCACCGCGGGGCGTGCTGTTACTGGAGACCGAGCTCTGGCCCAACCTCCTGCACGAATGCAACCGTCGCCACATTCCCATTGGCTTGGTCAATGCGCGTCTGTCCGCCCGGTCGGCCCGTGGTTATGCAAAACTGGGCCAGTTCGGTGCGGATCTCTGGCGTTGTTTCAGTTTTATTGCCGCGCAGACCCCCGCGACCGCCCGGCGCGTGCGCTGTCTCGGCGCTGAGCCGGAACGCATCCGCATCTGTGGCAACCTGAAGCAGGACTACAGGCCCGCGGCGGACCTGGTGGAGCGGGCTCGGCAGTGGCGGACCGAAGTGGGTGAAAGGCCGGTAATCGTCGCCGGAAGCACCCATGCGGGTGAGGAGGAACTGGTGCTGGCGGCATTCAAACAAGTGCTGGCGGCCTTGCCGGATGCACTGCTGATACTGGTGCCGAGACACCCGGAGCGTTTCGGGCAGGTGGCGCAACTGGTGGAGGAGCAACAGCTATCGTCGGTGCTGCGCAGCAAGGGTGACCCGGTCACGACCGATATTCAGGTACTGGTGGGCGAAACCATGGGCGAGCTGGTGATGTGGTATGCCGCCGCGGATGTCGCCTTTGTCGGCGGCAGCCTGGTCAGCCGCGGCGGGCACAATCCCCTGGAGTCGGTGGCGGTGAACACGCCGGTACTGGCTGGTCCCCATGTCTTCAATTTTGCCGAGATCTACCAGAAGCTGGAGCGCAACCATGCGGTCATTCGGGTCGAGGACGAGGCGACGCTGGCGGCTGGCTGGCTCGAGCTATTGACCAACCGAGACAGCGCCCGCCACTATGCCGAGCGCGCAAAAGTGGTCCTGAACTCCGACGGGGGTGCCTCGGCAAAAATGCTGCAAATGGTACAGCGCCTGGTGCCTTCGGTGACGCGGGACGATGTGCGCACCATCGCCATGACGGAAACGCGCAGCTTCAATGGGCAATCCATCTGGTTTGACCCAGCCTTGATCGAAAGCGTGGGATCGCAACACTTCAGCCGAAACTACTGGCGGGAACGCGGCGCGATTCGCGGCAGTGCCACCGGGCGCCACACGGCCTGGTTTATTGAGGACAAGGGGCAGCAATTGCTGCTGCGGCACTACTACCGGGGTGGCCTGATTGGCAAGGTGATCCGGGATCGTTTTCTGCGGCAGCCGGTAACCCGCAGCCGCGCCATGCTGGAATACGCTCTGCTGTTGCGCCTGCGCGAGCTGGAATTGCCGGTGCCGGAACCGGTTGCCGCAAGCATGTCCAGGGCGGGTGCTTTCTGGTATCGCGCGGACATTATCGTGAAGGTCATTCCCAACAGCTCCGATGTTTTTCAACTGCTGCGCAAGCGCGCTCTATCCGATGGTGAATGGCGCGCCCTGGGCGCGGCCATTCGTCACATGCACGATGCCAACGTCTATCACTCGGATTTGAACTGCCACAACCTGCTGCTGGATGATCACGGCAGGGCCTGGATCGTCGATTTCGACAAGAGCGGCTTTCGCCAACCGGGTGCCTGGAAGGAAGCCAATCTCAACCGATTGCTGCGGTCCCTGCGCAAGGAGCTCGGAAAATACGACACCTTTTACTGGTGCGAGGACGATTGGGAACAACTGCTGGCGGGTTATCAACCATCCGAGGAAACGGATCAGGGGATTGGTGGCTAATCGACCCAGGGAATGATGCTCGGAATTACGCTTTCGCCTTCAGCCAGTCCACACGCCAGCCCGCCTGATCGTCCTGGGCAAGCACCGCCGATAGTTGAGGCAGGAGTTCCTGTAACTGGGTATCCAGTTGCCAGGGTGGATTGATGATGGCCATGCCCGAGCCGTGCATGCCGAAATCGTCGCTGGGCGCCTTTACCCACAACTCGCTCACCAGCAGATTCCGGGCTCCGCTTTTCAGATGCTGGAGCAGTGGCTGGGAGCGATTTCTGTCCCTGCCGAGCAACGGGTACCATACGGCGAAGATTCCGGTCGACCAGCGCGCGGCGGCTTTTATGACACTGGTTGCCGTCCTTTCATAGTCGGCTTTCACTTCATAGGAGGGGTCGATCAGTGCGAGGCCTCGCGCGATAGTGGGTGGCATTACACCAACCAACCCCTCAAATCCGTCCCGGTGATGAAAGCTGATCCGCTTGTCGCCGTGGCAATTGCGTTTCAGCTCACTGATCTCATTGTTGTGCAATTCCATCAGCACCAGTTTGTCCTGCGGTCGCAATATTTCACGGGCAATGGCCGGCGAACCAGGATAAGCCATGGGGCTCCGTCGCCGGGCCTCGCGGACCAGTTGCAGGAAATCCGCCGCAAGGGCGGGCGGCTGCTCAAGCTCGAGTAAACGCTCTATCCCTTGCAGGAATTCAGCATTGCGCTGCGCCCATTGCTGGTTCAGGTTATAACTGCCGGCGCCGGCGTGTGTATCCAGGTAGATGCAGGGGGCAGTCTTGACCGTGAGCTTTTTCAGAATCAGGCACAAAACCAGGTGTTTGAAGACATCGGCATAATTGCCGGCATGGTAGCCGTGGCGGTAACTAAGCAAGGTTGTGGTCTCGTCAATGCGGGAACAGACATACCGGCGCATGAAGCCGGCGGCCGGGAAGCATACGTTATTGTGCTGGTGGAAACCAGACAATCCATATCTGGCTCCCGGCGGACATCACCTCGGCCAATGGTGGGACAGCGGGGCCTGTGTGGCCCCGGTTTTTTCATATCATAAAAAAGCCAGGATTAAAGGCAATATTCCATCCCGGTCCACGCCATCTCCCAATAAGTCCCCGTTCCTGGTGTATAGGCCCAATCACCAACGGAACACCAACCACCGACGTCACAGCGATATAACCTGTCATCATGTCGCACGAGATCACCATCATGATAGGTTGTGCCATCGACATAAATCGGTGTGGAAGCGCAGGGTCCCGAGGCCGCGCATGCGCCCAATGGTTCCCATGCGTCAGCTGTCAGGGTACCGGTGCCTGGCGCATAGCGATCACCGTAGATATGTGAACACAAATGGCTTGCCAGGCAACGGAAATTATCGCCATTGTTCTGCACTATGTCCTCAGCTTGGTAAAACGTTCCCGTTACATACTGTAGTGATTCACAATTTGGATCGGGTTGGCTGCTGATAAAGATCTGTGTTGTCACGGTATGGCTAGCGCTTTCGTTGTCGGTGACAGTCAAATGCACTTCATGATTGCCCAGTTGGGTATATGCATGACTGGCATTCGCTTCAGTCGTTGTTTGCCCATCGCCAAAATCCCACAGGTAGCTGACGATAGTGCCGTCCCGATCAAAGGAATTGTCACTGCCAAATTCAATGGGCGAATTGACCATAGCGCCATAGGGTACAGTCACTGAAGCCACGGGTGGCTTGTTATCGCAACTATCTATTTTAGGTCCAGAATATCCGCAAGACACCGAGCAATCGAGATAGTAGGTCACTCTGACCCAGTTAATATTTGGACCGCCAGTGTCCGATAGTGATATCAGGCGTAAAATATTGGCTTGCCCGACGTTGATCGTGTAGTTGACGGTATTCCAATCCGACCAGCTGCCGGTTGGCTCAAAGGGAATTTCCGGAACTACAATGGTGCCGTTATTGGTCAGAGCCATCGGTCGGTTGATATTTGATCCATTGGCGTAGCGGATACTGACCCTCTTGTCCTGAAGGATAGGTCCACCATCAAACCAGGAATTGGGAAAATAAATTGTGCTGCCGTTAAAGTCGTCAGGATTGATATAACCGTCGGAATCATAACCGGGCTCACTGGTTTCAATGCTGCCATCCGTCTTCGGGCACGCATGCGAAGCTGTAAGAAGATTCGAATACCCTGTTCCACCGGACGAAGAAGAGGAAGATGACGATGACGAAGAAGAGGAGGATGACGAAGAAGAAACGCCGCCGTCACATGCCCCTAGATTGGCCCACTCCTGCCAGGGGCCAGAATGTGTTTCCGGATCCTGATTCAAGGTCCACCAATTGGCGCTATAGGCGGTTTCATTGTGTTGAACTAAGGCACCACTACTGTACGCGACCGAAGCGTTCCAAAGAGGTAGACCGTTACAATCATAGGCTTGAGCCGCACCTGCCCAGAAGGTGGTGCTGGCTATCACTATTATTAACCTGATAATTTCCTTGCTCATTATTTTATTCTCCATACAAAAATGAAAAGTTAGGATTCCCTAGATTTATCACCTCGTATTATATTTTGCGTCCCAACGGTATCAAGAGATGAATGGATCGTCCAGAATCGCCATCACAATGAACATCATTTTAATGAAGTGATTGAGGCTGGGTCGCGGTGTAGGATGAAATGCCGGTCAAAAGGCAAATATCACTGCCTCTTGATTGCCATGTTCCAAATGACATTTTGAATTAAGAATTGTGGGGATCTGCTGGTGGCGAGAAACCCCGTTGCAGCTCCCGCCTTATTTTTGTTGCGCTATAGCCCGCTCGGATGGATGCTGGTATACCCAGAACTTGTTCAATGCGAATGACACTGCGGGCACGCAGGTAACGACAATTGCCATGGCAATACGATGGGGTAGGTGCAAGGAATTTTCCAGACCGGCCAACAAAAGTTCGCTCGCACAGAATGTCAATAGGGAAACGCATGCGAACCGGCGAAAAACAGTGTGGCTAAGAGTAGCCCGAAAAGTGACTTTTCCGTGGCCGAAGTAGGAGACGCCCAAGGCACAGAGGTAGCCGGTTAAATTGCCGAGGTAGATGTTGATGTGAATAACTTCAATGGCAAGAAGTGCGACCAGGTAATGGACAAGAGTGGCCGCAATACCGATCAGCCCGAAACAGAATATTTCCCGAAGATGACGACTAGCTTTCGTCATCGTCGAACCCGAACGTCTGCGCCACCAGATAAATGGGCCGGTTTTTCACCTCCCGATAGATACGACCGATGTATTCCCCCATCAGCCCCATGAAAAATAACTGTATACCCCCAAGGAACAGGACAACGACGAGCAGTGATGCATAGCCGGGTACATCAATGCCAGTGACCAGTGTTTCAATAATAATGTAGGTTCCATACAGAAAGGCAAACGCGGAGACCATCAAGCCGAGATAAACACCCATGCGAATCGGCATGGTACTGAAGGATGTAATGCCGCTTATGGCAAAATTCCACAGGCGCCAGTAGTTGAATTTGGTTTCTCCCTCCAGACGGCTTTGGCGTTCGAATTCCACGACCGTGTGCTTGAAACCGGGCCAGCAAAAGAGGCCTTTCATGAACCGGTCTTTTTCCGGCAAGAGTTTGATTGCGTCTACGACCCGACGGTCCATCAGACGGAAATCGCCGACGTTTTCGGGTATCTTGATTTCGCTGACGCGGTTGAAAATACGATAGAACCAGCCGGCGCTGTTGCGTTTAACCAGGCTGTCCGAGCGGCGCGAGACGCGCTTGGCATAGACGACATCAAAACCTTCCTTCCACTTTGCCACCATGTCGCCAATCAGTTCCGGCGGATCCTGGAGATCGGCATCTATGGGCAGAACCGCGTCGCCCCGCGCAAAATCCAGCGCTGCGGTCATGGCCGCTTCCTTGCCGAAATTGCGCGACAGGGCCACCACCTTGATGTGCCTGTCATTTCGCGCGCGCTCTTCAAGTCGTGCCAGGGTGTTATCGGAAGAGCCATCGTCCACGCAGATGATTTCATAGTTCAGGGGCAAATCCCGAAGGCAGGTGGCAAGAGTGGTAAAGAATGTCTCCAGCCCGCCTTCCTCGTTATACATGGGCACAATGACGGATATCAGTGGCTTTTTCATAGGTGCGGCTCCGCAGTCGAATCAGTGTGATTCGGCGTGGCGCATGCTGTCTCGTCACCGTTGACTCTTGCCGGTTCGCAAAACTGCACGGCGTTGGTAACGGCGTCTATCGGTTTCCGGGTGCGGCGACTGCCGATCAGCAGCACCAGTTGTGCCACTAATAGCCCCTCCAGCGGCTTTCGGTAGCGGCCTTCGTTGACGGAAATCGGCATCAAGCCCTGCACCACAAACCACGCCAGAATTATGCCGGGCAACAGCCAGTGTCTGGGCTGACGTCGCAAGCGCGCGATTGTCCAGACCAGGCAAAGGATGAAAAGCGGTGCCCACAACCAGCGCGTCTGATAATTCACTTCGCCAAGCCAACGCTCGCGATTGCTGTCGGGCCAGGAAGGTCCAAAAAACAGAAATATCAGGTTCTCTCGGGTTATCCAGAGGTACTTGCCCAGGGGAAGATCTACAGCCGCCAGTGCACGATCCCAGTCCTCGCCGCCTTTGTCGATATCCACATGCACGTAATGCTTGCCTTTGCGCCGTGTCTGCCAGTCGCTGAGCGGCGCGAGCGGTTGCACCAGCAGGGCGGGTGACATAAAGCCGTAATACCAGCGAGCGCCCTGGCGCTCATAGGAGATTTTGATCTCCTTGACGCCGGATTTTGAGTAGATGACATTGAGGTGACCTATGCCATGGGGCGCCACTATGCCCATAAATTGGTAGGTGCGGTAGACAAGGGGGCCGAGAGTGACACCAAATATCAGCAGCGCGCAGCCGGCCTTGCGCAACTTGTCCGGCTGCTCCAGCCAGAGCCAGGTCGCCGCTACCGCCGCCATGGGAATGCAGATGCCGCGGGTCAGGCCCGCCAGGACCCAGAACAGGATCATCAATGCGAAGCTGCCCAGGGTCTGCTTGCGGCGGCACCGCCAGGTGAGCCAGAGCGCAGCTCCCAGCAGGGGCAGCATCAGGGTTTCCTGCATGAAATAGCCGTAAATGCTGATCCAGGACGGAATTATGGCAATGGCGGCCCAGCCGGCCACAGCCACCAGCTTGCTCGGCTGCAACTCGCGCAGAAACCGATACCAGACCCACGGCATGAGAACCGACAGCAGACAGGTATAAAAAGCCACCAGCGCCGGAGTCTTGAGAGTCAGTTTGGCCAAGGTTCCCATATAGAGCTGGAACAGAATCGGGTCCGTCATGACCATGGGATCCTGACGCAGGACGTCGATGCCCTGTTCCCAATGGCGCTGAGGATCGCTCCAGATGCTGTATACCGGATTGAATTCGATGATATAGGCGATGCGGTAAAGGGTCGCGATCAGCAACAGCAGATAACAAGAGACGAGCAGTATGAGGCGCCAATGGTGGCGCAATGTCGTGAGCAGATTCAAAGGAGCTCTCCGGGAACGATAATTTATTGTTGTTGCGGGCCCGGGCTCTTCAGGGTAGAGCCTCACCACTTCCCTGCACATTCGATCATAGCTTATTTAACACGCACTGTTAATGGCCAAAGCGACCGTTGATACCGTCCCGGGCACCCCGCCAGCCTGTTATTTCACCACCAATACCGCTACAATTGCGCCCCCCGGCAGTCGTCGGTTTCCGAACCCTTGGAACTTATTTACCCGCGGAGAGGCTATGTCTTCCATCAAGAAAGTGGTTTTGGCTTATTCAGGTGGCCTGGATACGTCGGTTATTGTCAAATGGTTGCAGGAAACCTATTCCTGCGAGGTAGTGACCTTTACGGCAGATATCGGTCAGGGTGAGGAGGTTGCACCGGCGCGCGCAAAGGCGGAAGCGCTGGGTGTCAAGGAAATCTATATCGACGATCTGCGTGAGGAATATGTGCGCGATTTCGTCTTCCCCATGTTCCGCGCCAACACCATCTATGAAGGTGAATACCTGCTGGGTACCTCCATTGCACGCCCCCTGATCGCCAAGCGCCTGATCGAGATCGCCAACGAAACCGGCGCCGACGCCATAGCTCACGGGGCGACCGGCAAGGGCAACGACCAGGTGCGTTTCGAATTGGGTGCCTATGCCCTGAAGCCGGGCATCAAGGTAATTGCGCCCTGGCGCGAGTGGGATCTGACTTCCCGGGAAACCCTGATGGCCTATTGCGAAAAGCACAATATTCCGGTGGATTACGCCAAGAACAAGAAGAAATCCCCTTACTCCATGGACGCCAATCTGCTGCACATTTCCTATGAAGGCGGCATTCTGGAGGATCCCTGGGCGGAAGCGGAAGAGGACATGTGGCGTTGGTCGGTATCTCCCGAGCAGGCTCCCGATACTCCGGAATATCTGGAACTGACCTATGCCAGGGGCGATGTGGTGGCGATCAATGGCCAGGCCATGAGCCCGGCGACCGTGCTGGAAACCCTGAACAAGAAGGGCGGCGCCCACGGCATTGGCCGACTGGATATCGTCGAAAACCGCTACGTGGGGATGAAATCCCGGGGCTGCTATGAAACTCCCGGCGGGACCATTCTGATGAAGGCGCACCGCGGTATCGAATCCATTACCCTGGACCGCGAAGTGGCGCACCTGAAAGACCAGTTGATGCCCAAATATGCGGAGATGATTTACAACGGTTACTGGTGGAGCCCCGAGCGCCTGATGTTGCAGAAGGCGATCGACGAATCCCAGGTGAATGTCAATGGTGAGGTGCGGGTCAAGCTCTACAAGGGCGCCGTCAGCGTTGTTGGCCGCCGCTCGGCGGAAAGCCTGTTCGACGAAAAGATTGCCACTTTCGAGGACGATGCCGGTGCCTATGATCAGAAAGATGCTGAAGGCTTTATCAAGCTGAATGCCCTGCGCATGCGCATAGCGGCACAGAAGGGCCGCAAACTGCTTTAACACCTGGCTTTAATACCTGACGTGGACGAGCCTGAGTCACATCGGGCTCGTCCAACTTCCTGATTTAAATCGGACCAGGTTGGTGCAGAATTTTCAGGCCAACCGAGCTCACTTCGTCGCCACGTATGGCGCGCACGGTTAAACGTACCGAACCCAAAGTGATGCGGTCTCCCACGACCAGTTTCTTGCCCAATCTGACCGAGAGCATCTGCGCGATGCTTTGCTCCTGTTCCTGCTCGGTCAGCTTTAACCCGTAGAGCATGGCCAGATCACTGGCGGCGGAATGGGCGTCGATAATAAATTCGCCGAAGAAGTTGTGACTGGCCAGGGCGCCTTGCATTTCAGCGTGGGAAAAGAATGGAGAGACGCTTTCGATTTCATCCGTTTGCAACAGGAGCCAGACTTCGTCGCCGGCCTGCAGGTTCAAGTCCGGATCCGGTGGCAGGCGGTGGTCGTCTCGGATGAGCAGGACGCACTGCTGGCTGCCTCCCAAGGCCCCCAAGGTCCCGAGACTTTTGGCCTCCGCCGGGGATCCTTCTTCAACCCGGAAGGCGCTCAGTTCCAAAGAACTCTCCCGCCCCACCCAGAGTCTGTGCGATTCCACTGGTGTGGCAGCGCCGGGTACCCGCACCCCGAGCCAGTTGGCTGTCACGGACACGGTCGAACCCTGAATCAGCAGGGAGATACAGACCACCACGAAGGCGACGTCGAACAACAGGATAGAGTGGGGTAGACCGGCCGTTACCGGAAATACGGCCAGGACAATGGGCACGGCGCCGCGCAGTCCGACCCAGGAAATAAAGACCCGCTCGCGCCATGGGAGACGGAAAGGCAGCAGGCTCAGGAAGACGGCGGCCGGCCGTGCCACCAGCATGAGGAAAGTGGCGATGGCGAACGCCGGCAGCATCATGGTCCACAGATGCGAGGGCGATACCAGAAGCCCCAGCACCAGAAACATTACGGCCTGAGCGAGCCAGGCCAGACCATCCATGACTTGAAGTACCGGCTCCGCGGAACGGGTACGGGCGTTGCCGACACAGAGCCCCACCAGATAAATGGCCAGAAATCCACTGCCACCCAGTTCGTTGACCGCGCCGAAGATCACCAGCCCGGCCGAAATAATCAGCAGTGCATAGAGACCCTCCACCAGGCGAATGCGTGTCATCAGCTTGACCAGACCATAGCCGGCGACGATGCCGACCAGCGCTCCAATGCCAAATTGTTGGAGGAAGCGCATGATCATATCCGCCGCGGTCAGGGAACCCGGGGCACTGACCAATTCCATCAGAAGCGTGACCAGGAAGATCGCCATGGGGTCGTTGGTGCCGGATTCGATTTCCAGTGTCGCCCCGACCCGTTCGTTGAGGGTGATGCCACTGTTGCGCAGCAGATTGAAAACAGCGGCGGCGTCAGTGGAACCGACAATGGCTCCCAGCAGCAAGCCGTAACGCCAGTCGATATCCAGCAATGATGTAGCAAAAATGCCGACCAGCCCGGCGGTAATGGCAACGCCCAGTGTGGCCAACATGCCAGCGGGTTTCAGTGCGGCTCTGAATGAGGAGATCTTGGTGCGCAGGCCACCATCGAGCAGTATCACTGCCAGGGCCAGATTGCCAATCAGGTAGGCGAGGTCGAAATCATCGAATTCTATGCCGCCCAGGCCATCCTCGCCCGCGAGCACGCCCAGACCCAGAAACAGCAAGAGCAGAGGCACGCCGAGTCTGGCGGAAATGGTGCTGGCGAGTACGCCCAGCAGTAGCAGCAGGCCACCTAAAAGAAAGAGAGTATTGACGGCGATCATGAAATCTCCAGCCCAAAAAAACATTGTAACCGGGCGGGGGCGATTGACGGAAGCTGTTGCGGCACCTTTGGCGCTAGGATGGATTATTTAAACGCAGTGAATGATCGGCAGGAAAGCCGATGAAATTGATATGGGTTAGAACTTGAATTTCGGGTCCTATTAGCGGTGGAAGAGCTATATAGGACCCGGGAACGGCGTCAGTTGTATCTGGGCGAGCCCGATGTCTGCGATGAACTTGTGGATGACTGCATGGCAGACTGGGCTGACTGTGACGAGGAATGTATTTCCTGTTTGGCGTCTTCGGCGATGCGGCTACCTAACTCCTGGGCTTTTTCATAACCCTCACCGGCGGCTTGAGCGGCCTTGTCCGCCAATTTGTCCCGAGATTCTCCGAGCAATTGATCTTCCCTGTGAGTGCGCGGCAGGGACGCGCCAATCAGCGCACCCAAGGCTACCCCTATGGCGCCAAGCGCCAAAGGCTGTTCCTTGAGAAGGTAATCAAAGCCCTGATTTGCCCGCTGTGCCTGATGACGCATTGCCTGTTTGGCGCTCTGTGCCTGTTGCCGCATGTTTTGCCGGGCGCTTTCCGCAGAGCCGCCAAATTGCTGCATTCGCAGTTTGGCTCTATCCATGGAGTGCGCCGCACCTTGGCGCAACTCGCCGGCTTTGGATTTCAGCGCCGCGGTTTTGCCATCGCCTCCCGGCTGGACGGACGTCTCCACGCCATAGCTGGCATTGGCCGGATAATAATCCTCATCAAATTCTGATTGCGGGCGCTTCTGCCCGATCATCATCCAGGCCAGGCCCGTGGCGGTGAGCAGGGTCGGTATGGGATTGTTTTTGACAGTGTCCACCAGGTTGCGCGAGAAGTCGCCGCCGTTGGAGCGCGTGTAACCCAACACCTGATCAAAAATCTGGCCCGGTGAAAACTTGCGTTCCAAGGCCCTGAGGGTGCTGGCAATATGGGCTCTCTGTTCGTCTAGCTCACGTTCCAGCTGATCAGGATCTTTTTGCGAGTCGGCATTAATGTCAGTCCTCATGTGGTCGCTCCTCTTAACGTGTTTCTATCCTTGTGTAGCGAATTGGCGGTGTGCGTGGGTTTGAAGGCGGCCGGGTCCAGCTTGTGCTTGCCGGACTGCACCATGACCAAGCCAATCAACACCACAACGCCACCCACAATAAGTGCGGCCAGCCAGGGCGCCATGATTTCACTCAACCCGAGCACCGCCGCCCATAACAGCACAAGAAAACCCGCGAAAAGAAAGAGACCACCGGCGACCAATCCGAGCAGGCCGGACTTGGCCGATTTGAAGGACTGTGTCAGCTCGGATTTTGCCAGCGCCACCTCCTTGCGCACCAAGGTGGCAATTTCACCGGTCAGTTGGGTAACCAAGCCAATCGACGATGTATCCGCACTGGCGTGCACCGGTCGTGCATGAGTTCTTGTTTGTTCATTCATAACGATGTCCTCCAAGATCATTACCCTTATCTTTTGGTCGCAACCGCTCATTCGCCATGCGTTGTTTCCGTTCCATGTCCGTTTCGGTGTCTGGCGACAAGTCCAGCTCACTGTAGTCGCCATCGGCATAAAAGGTGTCGCTGTCAGCGTAAAGCTCGTCTTCATAGTCCTCGCCCAGAGAACTTTCGCCAACCAGACTGTCATCGATGGAGTTGTCATCAATATAGCTGCTCTCCATGCCGCCGCTGGCCGTGTAATCATCGGTCCAGGTCGAGTCAGAGCGGGATTCCATATCGCTACCAAGGTCACTGACGTTGCCGAGCCGGCCATAATATTGATCGTCGGATGTCACGCTCAATCCGGCACTCTCCTGAGGTGATGCCTGCTGGGCCGATGCACTGGACGATTTGGCAAAACGTGCAAGACCAAAGCCCAGAGCGAGACTCCCGGTTACGAACAATGCCGGGTTTCGCTTTGCAACCCCGGTGACTTCGTGCATCAGCTCATCAACATTCTTGCCGCGCAAACGTGTCGCCAGTGAGCTCATACTTTCCGCCATCTCGGCGACGTAGCTGGAGAGTCCGTCGCTATTCTGGTCACGAAGATCGGACGCCGCGGCCCGCACCGCGTGGGCAACCTTGTCAATTTCCGCGGAAAAGGTCTGGCGACTCTGGTCGAGCTTGTTCTTCGCCTGATGCTTCGCCTGTTCGGAAATTCTGGCTGCCTGATTGCGTGCTTCCATCTTCAGGTTGTCGCTACTGCTACTCCCTGACATATTTCCGGTGGAGGTTGCCATAGTGCTCACCCTTGTTAATAAGTTGACATTGTTTGGTTGCATTAAATTGTTGTGAATCGAGGTATTTCAGGAAGCAATATGTAGACCCAGATCCGCGAAAAAATTTTCGATTTATTTATATAACGTACGAGTTAGAGCAGTTCTTTCCCGTCTCTTTGCAAAATGATAATCGGTGGTGAAGATCCGGTTAACCAGGCACTTTGTGCTGCTTTGGAGAGTGCAAGCCCGGGCTAAAATGATGACTATCACTTAAGTTTGAGCGGAGATAAAACCCGTCCTGGAGCACTTCCTTTCACACTGTTTTCTCGTCTGTAGACTTTACAGCAAGGCTTGTAAGAATCGCCGGGCCCGTGCCATCTTTACGTCAAACAACGACATATTAGAACTGGAATCCATGTGGTCCTGGCCGCATCAGCGGTACGCAAGTTGCACTGGCGAAGCTTCCGGAAAATGGCCGCGCGAGGAAAACTCCAATGACAATCCAATTGTTCGACAACAAAGGTACACCGCTGGATAAGCAGAGATTCACCTGGAAAGACATCACCCCCAACCCGATCAGCAAATTGGACGATGATGCCTTCACTCGGGTGCGCGTCATACTCATGAATGGCATAGAGCAGCAGGCCAATCGGTTTCAGCATCACTGCGCGCTCTGTAATGGAGAGCTGCGACAGGCGCTGGCCAAGGTTCGGCGTGTCGAACACCACCAGCAAACAATGATAAATTGGTTATTGGGCGGCGATCTTTCGCCTATTGAAACCACGATTGCCTATGAACAGGTGGCCATAGAGGTCACTGCCGCCATAGCGCAGCAAGAGCCCGACGCCTATCTTGCGCAGGTATATCGATTTGGACTTCTGGAAGATTTTGACCACATGTACCGTTATTCGGCACTGCTGGACCGGGTTGAAGGCAAGGATGCGAACAACATTCTGCAGTCTTACACGGATGTGACAGCCGGTCGCCCAACCATGGAAGAACACCGCGATCCTGAAGACGACCTGCGTGAACCTTATGATCACAAGGCCGCCGATCCCATCAGCAAAATGAACGCGCTGACGATTTTTTCGGGAGAGTATCAAACCCGGGATTACTACATGAACATCGGACCTACCTTCAGTGATCCCGTGGCCCGCCAGCTTTACGCTGAGATAGCTTCCATTGAAGAACAGCATGTCACGCAATACGGATCCATTATTGATCCCAATGAAAGCTGGCTGGAAAAATGGATGCTGTCGGAGGCCAACGAAGCCTATAACTACTACAGTTGTATGGAATCGGAAAGAAATCCCCATGTGAAAGCGATTTGGGAGCGATTTCTTGAGTACGAACTGGGTCATCTGCAGTTGGTCATGGAGTTATTCAAGAAGCATGAACGTCGCGATCCCGCCGAAATAATACCTACCTTTATGCCCGATCCCATCGCTTATCAGAGCCAGCGGGAATTCGTGCGCAATACGTTGAAGGAAGAGATCGACCTCCGCGCTGCCGGTACACAGTTTGTCGCCAAGGACCAGGAGTCTCGTGCGACGACCGAGTATCGAAATCAGATGAATTCAGCCGGCTCTCCATCCGAGACAGTCGCCGCCGGATATCAGTGGCAGCCAGGCACCGAACTGAACCAGCAATTTGCCAGAGCATCCTGAGGGGAGGGTAATATCATGGAAAAATCAACACAGATGGGTACCAATCGCACCGGTATTGATACGTCCCCATTCGACAGCAAGTCAATGATGGAGGGCGCGGAAAAATTCTTTTCCACCGGCGGCAGCGAGCACACTATGAAGGCCTTCAAGCGGGAATTTATCAGCGATGCCGGTAGTCTTGGATCCGTCCCTCTGCCGGGAACACCCAAGGGCCTTCTTAAATCCACGATGAAGAAAATTTCAGGGCACAACCCGGAAGTGTTCATCAATAAACTCGGTGAACGGCTCGCATTCGAGCGTAGCGGCGTGCGGATCTACGAGTCCTTTATCGAAAAGTGTAAAGCATCGTCGGCGGCATCTTCCGTCGTGGATGTGAACCGCTTGCAGGAATTCTGTCAGCAGGAAGGCGAACATTTCCAGATGGTCGCCCGCTGCCTGAAAACAATCGGAGCTGATCCCACGGCACAAACCCCCGATGCGGATGTGGCGGGTGTGCTGGCCATGGGAATCATCAAGGTGATTGGAGACCCTCGTACATCTGTCAGCCAATCCCTGGAGGCTATGCTCTCCATTGAACTGACCGATCATGCGGCCTGGGATTTATTGATCAAGCTTGCGAATGACTCCGGCATGGACGATATGGCCGAGGAGTTTTCCGACGCTCTTGCGCAAGAGGAGGTTCACCTGCGGACGATTCGCCAGTGGTATGAACAGACGGTGCGTGATCAGGCACAAATCCATTAATTAGTCATCCGAGGACAAGCGGAAGAGGTGACCATGGGAAATTACATGTCGATGGCAGTATTGCTCAAGGCTTCGCTGTTCATGGTTGCCTGCAGCGACGTAGATCCGGACGTGGCTCCACCCGGCAATGAAAAAAAGGCGACGACAAAAGCGCTGGAAACCGGATCCGCGTTGCTACAGACGGATGATCCTCTGGAAGTCCTGGACGTGTATCTGGTTGGCTTTCACCCCTTGAAGGAAGATCCCGCACACCAGATGGAAGCCCATCATTTCTGCCACCAGGTAAACCAGGACTTTGCACAGTGCGTTCTCTTTGATGGCAACACGCCGGACGCCAACCTCAATGGCATTGAATATATTCTTTCCGAAGCTCTGTTTGAGACATTGCCGGAGGATGAAAGGCGCTACTGGCATCCGCACAATTATGAAATTCTCTCTGGCCAATTGATCGCGCCGGGCGTGCCTTCCGTGGCTGAGGTCGAACTGATGCGTCAGAAAATGAACAGCTATGGTAAAACCTGGCATGTTTGGAATACCGGGGGTAATGGCGGAGACAAGCTGCCTCTGGGAGATGCCCACTTGGCGTGGTCTTTCAACCGTGACGGTGAAGCCAGGGAGGGTCTGGTTGAGGCGCGCGATAAGCGGATGAATATTGACAGCTTTAAAACACGCGAACAGCGCCGTGAACTGCTTGAGTTCGCCAGGCCACAGGTCGGCGTGGATGCAATCAAGGGCGAGTTCCATAGTCCCACCGAGCCCCTGGGAGGGGTGGAAGAAAAGCAGCGGTAGAGATGATTTTATAGGTCAGGCGGAAGTCAGCGGCACGACCCCGCTGTTGACCACCTTGTTGCCGTCGTAGATGGTATTGCAGTTGCGCCCCGCGGATTTGCCCTGATAGAGCGCGGCGTCAGCCCGGGCCATCATCTCCTGTACGCCGAGCACCTCGTGCTCGGTCAGAACCGGGGTAATGCCGCTGGACAGGGTGTGTTGAATTTCCTCATTTTTGTAGACCGTGGGGTTCTGGGAAAACTGCAGGCGAATGCGCTCAGCAACCTGCCATACCGCCTGTAGGCTGTCTGCCCGCAAAAGAATGGCGAATTCTTCCCCACCGTACCTTATGCAAACGTCACCATCGCGGCTGGAATGGGTGATCAGTCTGGCGATTGCAATGAGCACCAGATCTCCAGCTTCATGGCCGTAGGTGTCATTGATCTGTTTGAAGTAGTCCAGGTCCAACATGATCAAAAAAACCGGTTGTCCATCCTTGTGAAAACGCTCCCGGAAAAGCTCGTACTGCATTTGCAGCAGGCGTCGGTTGCCGAGTCCGGTCAGCGGATCCTGATTAGCCATGGCAATCGCTTTGCGCCGGTCGGTATCCAGGCTTAGCAACCATTCGGACATGGCTACCATCAATAAAATCGCCTCCAGCAAACTTCCCGCCTGCATATAATCGAGGACCTGCATGCCCCACTGGAGCACATCGGTGTAGGCGCTGGTGACGCAAATAATCAGGTTCGATGAATAGACAAGCCAGGCGAAGGTATACCAGCGCGCATAGGTCAGCCCTTTGCGCCAGGCGCGCCAGCTTACCCACGGAATAACAAGCGCAAGCAGGGCCAGCATCCCGAAGGCAATGTGAAGAACCCCCCCATAGACTCCCAAGGTGCGCATGATCAGCGCAATGATAATGATGAGTTGCAGGGCGTTAAAAAACCAGTGCGTTCGTGGCTGCAACGCACTGGTCCGCAAAAATGCCTTTGAAAACTGAAGCGCGAAAAACGCAAACAGAAGAAAGGAAATATGGAAGCCCTCGTTGTGCCAGTAGACAGAGCCGGGCCAGATGTATTGAAAAGCATAACCATTCAGCAAAGACCACATGAAAGCGGTGCTCAGAAGGAAAGCCGCGTAATAGAGCGCGCTCGCCTGACGCAGCAGGGCCGCGAAGATCAGAGAAAGGATTGCGAGAATGAACAAAGCGCCGTAGTAGCCGCCATAAATCAGATTTTCTTCACGGGCGGCCTCTTCGAAATTTTCCCGATCCCACAAATGAAAATTGAGGCTGACGGAGTCTGCTTTGTCGAAGTAGACGCTAATGTAAAGATCGGTATAGCCGCCGGGTGCGGTGACGTGACTGAAAGCAAGGTTGCGATAATCGATGTCGCGGTCGTGGAAGGCTACCCGGTCAGACAAATGCCGACGCTGGAATTCGGTCGAATTCTGATCACGGTAATAAATTACCAGGTTATCGAGGTAACTGGTGTCATTGTGTAATAACCAGGCTTTTTCGAAGGGGCTGTTGTTGTTCAGGCGCATGCGCAGCCAATAGATCTTCCCGCTGATGCCCTGGTTGATATCGCTATCCGTAAGAGGGTGGAAGGCGGCATTTTTTATAACATCCAGAGGCTGATGCTGATCGACAACTGCAAATTCGACCGGCGCGCGCAGCCAGAGTTGCTCCAACTGCCCGATATTCAATACCGGCAGGCGTTCGGCGGTCACTTCGGCGTTTGCCCCTACGCAGACCATCAGCCAAAAGACGGCCAGAATGCCGGAACGGAGGGGGGTGGAGACTTTGCCCATGGCGCCTGATTCCTGTTCTTCGTGCCTTCAGGATAAGCCAAAATAGGCGACTTCACCAGTTTGGGGAGAGCTCCAGAGCAAGCATAACCAGAGTAAGCATAGACGGTTCGGATGTAGGGAGGGGGAGCCCTAATCCACCCCAAGGTGCAGATGGTAAACCAGACGGGACGCTTGCAGTCCGCCCAGCACCAGGCAGATGATGCCCGTCATTTCCACGGCCAGCCTTGTCCGGACCATGAGCTGACCTGAACTGGAATCAACAATATGCAGTACGCCGGCACCGAGCATCAACAGCCAGGCAGAGATCATCCAGGCCATGTGCCTGTATACGGTGGACATGACGGCGTCCGTATCGGGCAATTGAGCCAGGTCAATCAGCCCTGCGACCACGGCCGCCAGAGCCGTAACATTGCCGGTCCACAGCAGCAGCATGGCAAGAGCGCCCGCCTCTATGCCACCGGGCAGCCACAACTCGGGCAGGGCGCGGTAAAGGATTTCCACGGCAAAGCTCATGATCCAGCAAGCAATCGGGAAATGCACAAAAATCGGATGCCAGGGATGGCGCATCCGATTTTGAGCGGGTGCGGGCACTGTCATGCGGCGGGAGCGAAGACTGCGACGGCCAGAAGCAGGAAGGCGATCACCGCGACCCCACCATGAATAAAGACTATGGCCTTGGGCGGCAGTTTTTTCCGCACGTGGAACGAAGCCAGCAGGAAACCTCCCAGGGCCGCCACAACAAACAGCGCCAGAGACCAGCACAAGAGCGCCCCTGTAACCTGAGTGACCAGCGCCCACAGGAGCAACAGGATACCGGTTGCTCCGAGAGCGGCATGCAGTAACGAGACGGCCCAGGGCGCCAGTTGGCTTTTCAGCACCCGAGTGGCCATGTAGAGACCGCCGGCAGCGGCTAGGGCAAAGATGAGTAGAGCGAGTTTGGGCATGGTGTCCTCCATACGACTGTTGACTTATATCTCTCGGCAGACTGCCGAAAGCGGATTCTTTTACAACATAAACAAGAATAAAGTATAATTATCAAAACCGCCAGCATTAGTTAACTCATGACATCATTGATTTCCTCGCCTCTGCAGACCTTCAGTCAACGCCAACAGTCACTGGTGCGCCAATTGCTCGTCCAGCGCGACGGGCAGACAGCGGACGAACTGGCGAGTTATCTCGGGATAAGCCGCAGCGCCGCTGACCAGCAGCTCAAGGGGCTGGAGCGAGATGGCTACGTGGAAAAGTATCAGCGGCCCTCCACGGGCGGTCGCCCCAGCTATGCCTACCGCCTGACAACCGCTGGCCTCCACCTGTTCCCCAAACACTACGCGCTGTTCAGCGACCTGCTGATCAACCTGATCAAGGACAAAAGCGGCAGCGACCTGCTCATCGAATATTTGGAGGGACTTGGAGCTTCCCTGGCCGCGCAATTCAAGGCTCGAATTACGGGGAAAGAGGCGTCCACGCGGATTCATCAGGTGGCGCAATTGATGCAAGAACTGGGCTACGAAGCGGAAGCCCTTCCCGAAAAAAGAGTCGAAAAAAAAGCCGAAACGGCGTCATTGATTCCTGTTATCGAGGCACATAATTGTGTCTACCACCACCTCGCATCACAACACGAGGAAATCTGCAGACTGGACCTGGCACTCATGGGAAACCTGCTGGACGCCGAAGTCGAGCAAATGGAATGCATGGTCAGGGGAGGTGGATCCTGCCGGTTTCGTATTAATGAGCCCTAGCGCTACAGCCTTACCGGTGCCAGGGTATCAACGCAGGAACTTGGCCACGTACCAGCAACTGGCACTGATGTCGTAGTGCTGCTCTCTCGCCCAGCGCAGTCCGTGGCGTACCAGGGATTCTGCCAGGCCCTTGCCTCGGAACTCCATGGGCACGTACGTACGGGTAAAGTCGATAGCCGTTGGCTCTCCCGTGTTCGAAGCCTTCATCAATCGATATTCCAGTACGGCGGCATCGCCTCCCGTCTCCAGAGTGAATCGATGTCCGTTCTGATCGTGCTCGATTCGTGGTGTATTCCCGGTCTGTGGTGTATTCATAGTTGACCTCGTTGTGGTCCTACCATCATAACTGTCTTCGACCACCGGTGAATGTGTGAGTTGCCCCGCAAGGATTTTCATCGTAACATACTGTTTATATGTACAGTTGTTTGGGGTTGGGCATGTCAGATCTGGACGCATCGGTGAAAATATTGGAGCAACCATTGCCCCTGTCGCCACCGCAGCCTTTAAGGGTCAGGAAGGGCCGCGGTGCCCTGTCGAATATGGAGGGGCGCTTTGAAACACAGACAACGGAAGCGTTTGACGATGGCTGGTCGCCCGATGAAGATGAGGGCAATTCAGCGATTGGCACGCTGGTCACCGAGGAGCGAGCCAAAACCATTTTGACCCGCAATGGGTCGCCGGACATTCCCTTCAACGTCTCGCTCAACCCCTATCGTGGCTGTGAGCATGGTTGTATCTACTGTTTTGCACGTCCGACTCACAGCTATCTGGGCTTGTCTCCTGGGTTGGACTTCGAGAGCCGGATATTTGCCAAGATCAATGCGCCGGAACTGCTGCGATCGGAATTGGCCAAAACCTCATACAAGCCCGAACCTGTTGCGCTGGGCGTCATTACCGATGCCTACCAACCCTGCGAACGGAAGCTTGAGCTGACCAGACGGTTGCTGGAAGTCCTGCAGGAATGCGAACACCCGGTGGCCTTGATCACCAAGTCATCACTGATCGAGCGCGACATCGACCTGCTGGCGCCCATGGCCGCCAAACAGCAGGCTGCGGTTACCCTCACCATTACCACACTCGACCATGACATCGCCCGTACACTGGAGCCAAGAGCCGCCGCGCCACAACGGCGCCTGCGCACCCTCAAGCGGCTGGCCGACGCGGGTATTCCCGCGGGGGTAAACATCGCCCCCATCATCCCCTTCGTCACCGACTCCGAGCTTGAACACTTGCTCGAAGCTGCGGCCGAAGCCGGTGCCGTCAGCGCCAGCTACATCATCCTGCGTTTGCCCTGGGAGGTGAACCCGCTGTTCCAGCAATGGCTGAACGCGCGTTTCCCCGACCGTGCAAAGCGTGTTATGAACTGCATACGCGAAATGCGTGGCGGCAAAGACTATGACGCCACCTTCGGCACCCGCATGCGCGGAGAAGGCATTTGGGCTGACCTTATCCATCAGCGGTTCCAAACCGCAGTGCGACGGTTGGGGTTTAACGATCGCAGCTCCCGCTTTGGCAGACTGGACAGCAGCCATTTTCGGCGTCCCTTGGAAGTCCCCTCCCTCAGGCGAACGACCCGCCGCGATGAAGAACAACTGGATCTGTTTGAGTAGGGCAGACAGAGAGTTACTGCAGATTTTCAGGCAATCTTGCCCGTGGTTCGGACCCGCTTCGACCCCTTCTCCACTTCGACCTTTTGACTGGCAGCGCGCTTGCGCGCTTGGTCATCGATAATGTTTTTCAAGGCAATCAGGAAGCCGGCAACCAGAAAGGCTCCAGGGGGCAATATGGCAATCAGAAAGCCACGATAGCCACTGCCGAACACATCGATTTGCCAGTCTCTGGCGACATCACCGAGTAACAGTTCCATATTGGCGAAGAGGGTGCCGCTGCCGATGATTTCACGGATCGAGCCAAGTGTGATTAGCATGAGCAGGAAACCCAGCCCCATCATGAAGCCATCCACGGCGGAAGGCAGTATTTTGTTTTTACTGGCGAAGGCATCGGCGCGACCGAGGATGACACAGTTGGTCACGATGAGTGGGATAAATATGCCCAGAATCTGATAGAGCTCAAAGGTAAAAGCCTTCATCAGCAATTCGGTGCAGGTGGTCAGGGAGGCAATAATCATGACAAAGGCGGGTAGGCGCACGGCATCGCTGACCGCGCCGCGTATCAATGACACAGATATATTCGAGCCAGTCAGCACCAGCATGGTGGCCAGACCCAGCCCCAACGCATTGACTACAGAACCGGTGACCGCCAGCAAAGGACAGAGACCCAGCAACTGCACCAGCGCAGGATTGTTGTTCCACAAACCATTGGAACTGATTTCTCCGTAGTTGACACTACTCATCTCTCATCACCCATTACTAAATCACCAATCACCAATCACCAATCACCAATCACCAATCACCAATCACCAACTACCCATCACCGCTCACCAGAAGCTTCCCCACCCAGCAGGGCCGCACGATTTTCGTCGAACAAAACCAATGCCTTTTTCACCTGCTTGACCACGGCTCTCGGTGTAATGGTGGCACCCGTGAATTGATCGAAGGCTCCGCCGTCCTTTTTGACTTTCCAGTTTTCCGGTTGCGGGTCGTCCAGCGATTTGCCATTGAAGCTGAGGATCCAGGGGCTTTTTGCCAGTTCCAGCTTGTCGCCGAGTCCGGGTGTCTCCGCATGGCTGAGCACGCGCACGCCGGAAATACTACCGTCGGTGTTGATACCCACCAGCAGCTTGATATCACCGCTGTATCCGTCCGGTGCCACGGCGGGCAGTATAATCGCCTGAGTCACGCCATCCTGTTTGGCAAGATACAGCTTGCCGCCCTGGTCCAGCCCGAGTTCGTCCCAGAATTTGGAAGGAATTGGGATGGCTTCATTCAGCAGATCATTGTTGTGTCGATCCTCGGGCACCACCTCGAACAGCGCCTTTTGCGCGGCGGCCCGTTCGGCCGCGGCAATTTTTTCCCGAGTGCCCTGGTGAGTCAGCGCGAGGACACTGGCGGTTACCAGAGCAAAGGCCCCGAGAATCAGGCTGTTTTTACTGATGGACTTACCTAGCATAAAAAATCCAGCATAAGAAATTTCTATTCCTTGGCGGTCGCGCGGGGAGGCTTGGAGTGCCCATAGGTACGCGGCAGTGTGTAATAGTCGATAAAGGGCGCCGCAAAATTCATTAGCAATACGGCAAAGGCTATGGCATCCGGATAATTGCCCCAGACGCGAATCACAAAGATGAGAATGCCGGCACCGGCACCAAAAATCAGCCTACCTTTTTTGCTGACCGCTGAAGTGACCGGATCCGTCAATATGAAGAAGGCGCCCAGCATGGTGCCACCGGAAAGCCAGTGGAACAAGGGAGAGCCGGCGCTGGCGGAGCTGCCGCCGGTGTAGAACATCAGAGACAACAGGCTCAGTGTCGCGAGCATGGCAACAGGCGCATGCCAGCTGAAAATGCGTTTATAGAGCAGAAAGGCGCCGCCCAGAAGAAAACCGATATTGACCCACTCCCAGCCGGCGCCGGCCCAACGGCCTTCGGCGAAAATGGCTTCCTGTTGGTAAAGCGCATCCAGCAAAAGCCCCTGGTTTTGCTTGAGCAGATCCAACGGCGTCGCCCCTGTAAAGCCGTCTAGCCCCGTTCCCATAAATTTGTGCTGAACAGCTGCGAGAAGGCCGGGCAAATCGCCACTGACCGGCGCCGGCGCCGCCCACTGACTCATTTCCAGGGGGAAGGAAATCAGCAGGACCACGTAACCCACCATGGCTGGATTGAAGGGGTTGTAACCCATACCGCCATAGAGTTGCTTGGCCACGACAATCGCAAAGAAGATGCCCAATACCACCAGCCACCAGGGCGCGTAGGGAGGCAGCGCCAAGCCCAGAAGAACAGCGGTCACCAGTGCGGTGCAGTCCTTGAGAAAGAACATGACCGGCCGCTTACGCAGCTTCAACGCCACCGCTTCAAAGGCCAGAGCGGCAACAGAAGCCAAAACCACGTTCAGCAGGGTACCCGGCCCGAAATAAACCGTGAGCGCAACAAGCCCCGGCAGTGTCGCCAGTAACACGGCCTGCATAACACCCGACGTGCTGGTTGCGCCGCGGGTGTGGGGGGATGAGAGTTTTAAAAAGGCCATATTTTGGAGGCTTCGCTCATGCTATGTCGATATTTGGTTGATTGTGCTGGCAGTTGGTTTATAGGGAAAAGATAAAAGTGAAAAGGGAAAAGTAAAACACATGGAATTAACTGTGTGGTCAGCTACCATCTTTTCCCTTTTCCCTAGCTTTTTCCGTCTTTGATATGAACATCCCTCTGCGGAAATGGAATCGTAATCCCATTTTCGTCAAAGCAGTGCTTGATGTTTTCGATCAGGTCCCAACGCAGTGGCCAATAGTCATTGGTGGCGCACCAGGGGCGCACCACAAGATTGACGCTGGATTCCGCCAGTGCGTCAACGGCGATGACGGGTTCGGGATCTTTGTGAACCCTGGAATCGGCATCGAGTATTTGTTGAATCAGGTTGCGGGCCTTGCGTATGTCGTCGTCATAGCCGATGCCAAACACCAGATCTATGCGCCGGGTGGCTCGGGCGGAATGGTTGGTGATGGAACCGCTGTAGACTTGTGAGTTGGGGACGGTAATCACCTTGTTGTCGGGGGAGCGCAGAATTGTGTTGAAAATCGTGATCTTTTCAACAATTCCTGCTGTCCCACCGGCTTCGACGTAGGCGCCGACGGTAAAAGGTTTGAAGGTGATCAGCATGACACCGGCCGCGAAATTGGACAGGGAGTCCTTCAGGGCCAGAGCCACGGCCAGACCCGCCGCGCCCAAAAGTGCCAGCAACGAGGTGGTGTTGAGTCCCAGTTGTTCAGCGGCAATGAGTATTACGACAATGGTGAAAAGCACGGAGAGGACGGCGCCGACGAAGCCTCTCAGGGCTTCATCAAAACCTCGTAGGCCCATGACCTTGTCGATAAACCCAATCAGTCTTTTGGCGATCCACATACCGATAATGTAGATGACGAGCGCAAGCAGCAGGTTTTGCAGGAAAGGTACAACCTGCTCAAGCCAGACGCCTTTTTCGAAATATTTCTCTATCGCACTGATCATAATCTGGTCCTCTCGATAAGCTGGCGCACTTTTGTGATTTCCCCGAACCTCAATTATGCCCCGCCCGAACCGCTATTGGCGGTTTCCATGTCTGCCAGTTTGCCTTCCAGTTTCTGAACGCCGGCGCGGAAGGCTTCGATGTTTTCGTCATTTTCCTGTTCAGCTTTCATCAGCCGCTCCTGCGCCTTCGCCAGACGTTTCTGCAAAGCCGCACGTTGTGCCTGGGCTTTTTCTTCATCGGTCATCCCGGCCTGAGCCGCTGCCTTGGCTTGAGCCTTGGCGATAGCGGTATCGGCGGCGGAAACTGTCGCAGCATCCGCGGGCTTGGTGTCCGTCGCAGGCGACTCCGATTCCGCATCGCGCAAGCGCGCTCCGGCGTCCCGCAGTTTTTGTTCCGCCTGCTTGAGACTTGCCGCCAGGGTTTCCGTACGGGATTGGTCTTCCTGCAAGCGTGCTTCTTCAAGGCGCTGCCTGGCATGGTCGACACGGCTCCGGGCGCTGGACAGGGCTCGCTCCAGTCGGGCGATTTGGGCAGCCGGATCCGCAGGCTGTGCCTTGGCACGCGCCATGGCTTCGGCCACAGGGTCAGCCGCTTTCGCTGCATCTTTGCCAGATTCGGCAGCGGCTTTGTCTTGCGCCAGCTTCTTCTTGGCTTCTTCGGCGGCTTGCTTGCGCGCCAGGCGCTTGGCTTCCTTCTCGGCTTCCGCCCTGGCGATGCGTTCCTGGCGGAACTCGAAACGTTGCCGTGCCTTGTCCGCCTTGGCTTTTTCCGCCGTCTGCTGGCGTATGGCGCCCTTGGAGGCGCGGTAATACTGGACCAGGGGAATGCTGCTGGGGCACACGTAGGAGCAGGCACCGCATTCTATACAGTCAAAAAGATTATGGGCTTCCAGTTTCTCGTGATCGTCCGCCTTCGAATACCAGAAGAGTTGCTGGGGCAAGAGACTGGCGGGGCAGGCTTCGGCGCACAGGCCACAGCGGATGCAGGGCTGTGCCGGCGGCGGCTCCGGCATTTCCGCCCGGCTGGGCACCAGAATGCAGTTAGTGGTCTTCACCACGGGCACGGCCGTTTGTTCGATGGCGTAGCCCATCATGGGACCACCAATAATCAGCCGCGCGCTCTGCTCGGGCTGAAAACCGTGAAGCTGCAATACGTGATCAATGGGCGTGCCTATAAGCACATCGATATTGCGTTCTTCCCCCAGTGCCTGTCCCACGACCGTGGTAACGCGGCTGATCAGGGGTTCGCCGAAACGTATGGCCCGGTAAGCGGCGGCTGCCGTGCCCACATTCTGCACCAGCACGCCTATCTGTGCGGGAATCTTGCCGCTGGGGACTTCCTTGCCGGTGAGTATCTGGATCAGTTGCTTTTCACCGCCCGAGGGATATTTGGTGGGAAAAGGAACGATCTCTACCGGCGTTCCCTCGGCCGCCGCTTCCATGGCGGCAATGGCTTCGGGCTTGTTGTCTTCGATGCCGACCAGGATTTCGCGGGGCTGGCCCACGATTTTGGCCAGCAGCTGCGCACCCGCGATAATGTCGGCTGCTCGCTCGCGCATCAGCATGTCATCGGCGGTGATATAAGGTTCGCACTCAGTCCCGTTGAGGATCAGTGTCTCCACGCGGTCATTGGAGCGCGGGTTGACCTTGACCGCCGTCGGGAAGCCCGCACCGCCCAGCCCGGCAATCCCGGCGTTGCGTATGCGTTCGACCAGCTCAAAATGGCCCAGCTCGGCGAAATTTTCGCAGGGCTCCAAGGTTGCCCAGCGGTCTTCGCCATCGGGCTCTATCACGATGCAGCGCGAGCTCAATCCGGAGGGGTGGGGCACCAGACGATCTTCAATAGCCGACACAGTGCCGGAGGTGGATGCATGTACGCCCGCGCTGAAAATGCCCTGGGCCTCGGCCACCAATTGCCCTTTGAGTACACGCTGTCCCACTTCGACAATCGGTGCCGAGGGTGCGCCAATATGCTGGTTGAGTGGCAGTATGATCTCCGGGGGCAGGGGGATGCTG
The DNA here is from genome assembly GCA_964515945.1 of uncultured Cellvibrionaceae bacterium. Taxonomy (GTDB): domain Bacteria; phylum Pseudomonadota; class Gammaproteobacteria; order Pseudomonadales; family Cellvibrionaceae; genus CAYQQJ01. The sequence goes on along the minus strand of CAZEWY010000003.1, from coordinate 12,718 downwards.
CCTATGGGCAGGTGCACGGACTGGTGCTTGTTTTCAGGCGGATGAATGCCGCCGGGTATGGTCCAGAGTTTTCTCATGCGGCCCCCCGCTGATCCACGGAACGGCGATCGCTGGCGATGATATTGTCTTCCGGCGGCTGCGGCACGGGGTTCGGTTTGTCCCAGATCCAGGTGCCGAGGCCCTGCTCCAGGGGCAGCATGTCAATGCAGTCGACGGGGCAGGGCTCCACGCACAGATCGCAGCCGGTGCATTCGGACGTGATGACCGTGTGCATCTGCTTGGCCGCGCCGAGTATGGCGTCCACAGGACAGGCCTGAATGCATTTGGTGCAGCCGATGCATTCATCTTCGCGGATATAGGCGACCTTGCGGACATCCGATTCCTCGCCATGCTCCTCATCCAGGGTGGGGGCGGGCACGTCCAGGAGGTTGGCAAGTTCATTGATTGTGGTCTGGCCGCCAGGCGGGCACTTGTTGATATCGTCGCCATTGGCGATGGCCTGGGCGTAGGGCCGGCAGCCCGGATAGCCGCACTGGCCGCACTGGGTTTGCGGCAGAAGTTCGTCGATGCGCTCAACCAGCGGGTCGCCTTCCACCTTGAAACGGACGGCGGCGAAGCCCAGGATGGCGCCGAACAGTAGAGACAGGCTGACCAGGGCAAGCAGCGCGCTGAGCAATGGATTTTGAGTGATAAGTTCAATCATGCCTTACACAAGACCCGCGAAGCCCATGAAGGCGAGTGACATGAGCCCGGCGGTAATCATGCCGATGGCGGCGCCCTTGAAGGGGACAGGTACATCGGCAACGGCGAGGCGCTCGCGCATGGCGGAAAACAGAATCAGCACCAGGGAAAAGCCGACGGCGGCGCCAAATCCGTAAAGGGTGGATTCGAAGAAGCTGTGGGCCTTGTTGGTGTTTTGCAAGGCCACGCCGAGTACGGCACAGTTGGTGGTGATCAGGGGCAGGAAGACGCCCAGCACCCGGTACAGAAGCGGGCTGGTTTTTTCGATAAACATCTTGGCGAATTGCACCACGGCGGCAATCACCAGAATAAAGGAGATAGTGCGCAGATAGCCCAGCCCCAGGGGCTCAAGCACCCAGGCGTTCACCATATAGCTGCAAATGGCCGCCAGTGTCAGTACAAATGTCGTGGCCGCGCCCATGCCAATGGCGCTCTCCAGCTTGTTGGACACGCCCATGAAAGGGCACAGCCCCAAAAACTGCACCAGCACGAAATTATTCACCAATACGGCGCTTAAAAGAATAACGGCAAAATCCGTCACAGTGACTTATCCATGGTGGTCCGGGTTCATTGGGGTTCTGTCGGTCAGGCGGCGCGCAATCTGCTGCGGGCGCCCATTATCAATATCGTCCAATTCATGTTCAACAAAATTGTAAGAGTGATGTGGAATAAGCTTAGTAATAAAGCTTCAAGCGGCAAGCTAAAAGCATAAAATCTCTCATCACCAATCACCAATCACCAATCACCAATCACCGCTCACCGCTCACATCACCCTCATCCCCGGCTCGGCGCCTTCTCCGGGTTCAAGAATATAGAGTTCCTTGCCACCGGGCCCTGCGGCGAGCACCATGCCTTCGGACATGCCGAATTTCATCTTGCGCGGTTTCAGGTTGGCCACCATCACCGTATGTTTCCCGGTGAGGTCCTCGGGGTTATAGGCGCTTTTGATGCCGGCGAAGACATTGCGGGTCTCGCCGGCGCCTATGTCCAGGGTGAGGCGCAGCAGCTTGTCGGCCCCTTCCACATGTTCGGCTTTGACGATTTTGGCAATGCGCAAGTCAACCTTGGCGAAGTCGGCAAATTCGATTTCCTCGGCCAGGGGCTCCTTGGTCAGCCAACCTTGGGGTTCTGTGGAGAGGGCCTCGGCCGGAACATCCACTTTACCGGGGGCGGTTTCCTCTTTGCTGGCTTCTATCATGGCTTTTACCTTATCGGCATCAACGCGCTGCAACAGCGGTTCGAAGCCGTTGATCTTATGGTCGGCGAGGTAGCTGAAACTCTTCGACCAGTCGAGCTTGAGGTTCAGGAATTTCTCCGAAGCCTCGGTGGTAGCTGGCAAGACCGGTTTAAGATAAGTCATCAGAACCCGGAACAGGTTGATGCCCAGCGAGCATACAGCCTGTACTTCCGCTTCCCGACCGGCTTCCTTGGCCATGCTCCAGGGCGCCTGGGCGGCGATATATTCATTGGCGGCATCGGCCAGTGCCATGATATCGCGCATGGCGCGACCGTATTCCCTGGCTTCATAATGAGCCGCAATGGATTCGCCGGCATTGACGAACTGCTCCCAAAGCGCGGGTTCGGGGATGTTGTCTGACAGTACGCCGCCCTGCTTGCCAATAAACTTGGCCGTGCGGCTGGCGATATTCACCACCTTGCCCACCAGGTCGGAATTGACCCGCTGAATGAAATCGTCGAGGCTCAGGTCCAGATCGTCAACGCCGCCGGTGAGCTTGGTGGCGTAGTAGTAGCGCAGATACTCCGGGTTGAGGTGGTCGGCATAGGTGCGGGCATTGATAAAGGTGCCGCGGGATTTGCTCATCTTTTTGCCATCCACGGTCAAAAAGCCGTGTGCGCAGATTTTGGTTGGCGTGCGGAAATCCGCAGAACTCAGCATGGCCGGCCAGAAGAGGGCGTGGAAGTTGATGATGTCCTTGCCGATGAAATGATAGAGCTCGGCATCGGAATCCTTGCGCCAGTAGCTGTCGAAGTCCACACCCTCGCGATCGCAGTAGTGCTTGAAACTGGCCATATAGCCGATGGGCGCGTCCAGCCAGACGTAGAAATACTTGCCGGGCTCGCCGGGTATTTCGAAGCCGAAATAGGGCGCATCCCGGGAGATATCCCACTCCTGGAGGCCCGCGTTCAGCCACTCGGCGAGCTTGTTGGCCACTTCCGGTTGCAGGTGGCCGGCGCGGGTCCATTCACTCAGGTAGTCGGCGAACTGTGGCAGGGTAAAGAACAGGTGCTTGGAGTTTCGGGCCACGGGTGTGGCGCCGGATATCACCGATTTGGGGTTGATCAGGTCCAGGGGCTGATAGGTGGCGCTGCACACTTCGCAGTTGTCGCCATACTGATCCGGCGCCTTGCAGCGGGGGCAGGTGCCCTTGATGTAACGGTCCGCGAGAAAAAGCTGCTTCTCCGGATCGAACGCCTGGGTGATTTCGCGCTCGGCAATGTGCCCATTGGCTTTCAACCGGCCGTAGACCAGCTCGGACAATTCCCGATTCTCATCCGAATGTGTGGAATGGTAGTTGTCGAAATCAATGGAGAAGGCAGCAAAATCCCGTTGGTGTTCGGCCTTCATGTTGGCGATCTGCTGTTCCGGCGTGATGCCCAGTTTCTCGGCGGTGAGCATGATGGCCGTGCCGTGGGCATCGTCCGCGCATACGTAGGTACAGTCGTGACCGCGCAACTTCTGGAAACGCACCCAGATATCCGTCTGTATGGTCTCGACCATGTGGCCCAGATGGATTGAACCGTTGGCGTAGGGTAAGGCACTGGTGACGAGTATCTTGCGGCGGTCGGACATAGCGGAGTAAAACACCCAGAGTTAAGATTGGTCAGGTAAGGTTGCGCTGCGATTAATCGCTTTGGCACTTGACGAAAGCCGGCAACTATATCATTTTTGGCCGCTTTTTTCCGCGCTCGATTCGACCGCTGTTGAGCCATGTTATTCTGCCCGGCGCCGGTTTTCGGATTGTTCGCCCAAAACCACGTCCGCCACCCACGACCACGGAGTGCCCATGCCCATGCCCACTGCCACTGTTACCCATGAATCCGTCATCGATGCCCTGCGCAACCTGCCCCTGCCCGATGGAGGGGATCTCACGGCTGCCGATGCGCTGGCGGATGTGGCAGTGGCCGCTGACAGTATCGTCGTGACACTGAGGCCGGGCTATCCAATGGCTGGCGCGGCGGGTGCTCTGGAACAGGCGGTGCGAGGGGCTCTGAAGGCATTGAGTTCTGCCGAGATCAGTATCGATCTCGGCTGGCAGATGCCGCGTGTACAGCCCGCCAACCAGCGCCCGGCCATTGGCGGCGTCAAGAACATTATTGCCGTGGCCTCGGGCAAGGGTGGCGTGGGCAAGTCCACCACTTCCGTCAATCTTGCGCTGGCATTGGCGCTGGAGGGCGCCAGGGTCGGCATTCTGGACGCCGACATCTACGGCCCCAGCCAGGCCCAGATGCTGGGCGTGGCGGACCAGCGCCCGCAAATGCAAGCGCCGAACATGATGGAGCCCATTGAAAGCCTGGGTGTGAAAGTCATCTCCATGGGCAACCTGGTTACGGACAAGACCCCCATGGTCTGGCGGGGCCCCATGGTCAGCGGCGCCCTGCAGCAGCTGCTCAACAACACTCACTGGGGCGACATCGACTATCTGATCGTGGATATGCCGCCGGGCACGGGGGATATCCAGCTGACCCTGTCCCAGAGCGTACCCGTTTCCGCGGCAGTCATTGTCACCACTCCCCAGGACATTGCCCTGCTCGATGCCCGAAAAGGCATAGAGATGTTCCGCAAGGTGAATGTCCCGGTGCTGGGCGTGGTCGAGAATATGTCCCTGCACACCTGCACGCACTGCGGCCATACCGAAGCCATCTTTGGTGAACACGGCGGCGAACGCCTCGCCGAGGAGTACGATGTCCACCTGCTGGGGCAGCTGCCCCTGCGCGCCGACATTCGCCAGCAGACCGACGCCGGCAAACCGCCCGTGGCCGACAACCCCGACTCGGATATCAGCCAGACCTACCGCAGCATCGCCCGCCAGATGGCGGCCGGACTCTGGCGGCAATCGCTCACTGCGGACAAGGCGCCAGAGATTTCGATAGAGGAGGATTAGGGGCTTGAAGCTTGCAGCTCAAAGCCCCTTGAATTCCCGCTGCTGGACCCCCACATTGCCCTGAAACCAATCCATCCTGTGCAACCCGACAGAGGAGTTTTGTTGCATGACTGCCGAGGCAACCAAAGAAACACGCGGATTCGAGACGGAAGCCAAACAGCTTCTCCACCTGATGATTCACTCGCTTTACTCCAACAAGGAGATCTTCCTGCGCGAGCTGATTTCCAACGCATCGGATGCCGCCGACAAGCTGCGTTTTGAAGCCCTGGAAAATGATGCGCTGTTCGAGGGCGATTCAAATCTGCGGATCCGCGTTGACTACGATAAAGACGCCAAGACCATTACCATCAGCGACAACGGTATCGGCATGACCCGGGATGAGGTGATTGCCAACCTCGGCACCATTGCCAAGTCGGGCACCGCACAGTTTCTGCAGAACCTGTCCGGCGATCAGAAAAAAGATTCGCAGTTGATCGGCCAGTTCGGCGTGGGTTTCTATTCCTCCTTCATCGTGGCGGACCGGGTGGAAGTTCTGACCCGCCGCGCCGGTGTACCGGCCGATGAGGCCGTGCGCTGGGAAAGCTCCGGCGAAGCCGACTATACCCTGGAAGCCGCAGAGAAAGAGGGACGTGGCACAACGATCACGCTACACCTGAAAAAAGGTGAGGAAGACTTCGCCGACGGCTGGCGTCTGCGTTCCATTATCAAGAAATACTCCGATCATATTTCACTGCCCATCGTCATGACCAAGGACAGCCTTTCTCAGAACACGGGCGAGGACAAGTCCGATGACGAGCCGGCGGAAGAGCCGCAGGAAGAGACGGTCAACCGCGCAACGGCCCTCTGGACGCGCTCGCGTTCGGACGTCAGTGATGAGGAATACAAGGAGTTCTACAAACACATCAGCCACGACTTCAGCGATCCCATGGACTGGAGCCACAACCGCGTCGAAGGCAAGCTGGATTACACCAGCCTGTTGTACATCCCCGCGCGCGCGCCCTTTGATCTCTACAACCGCGAGGCTTCACGCGGCCTGAAACTCTATGTGCAGCGCACCTTTATCATGGATGACGCCGAACAATTCCTGCCCATGTATCTGCGCTTTATCAAGGGTGTGGTCGATTCCAACGACCTGTCCCTGAACGTGTCCCGGGAGATCCTTCAGAAGGATCCCAATATCGACAGCATGCGCGGTGCCCTGACCAAGCGTGTGCTGGATATGCTGGAAAAACTGGCGAAGAAAAAGCCGGAAGATTACGCAAAATTCTGGCAGGAATTCGGCCAGGTGTTGAAAGAAGGGCCAGCGGAAGACTACGGCAACCGTGAAAAGATCGCCAAACTCTTGCGTTTCAGCAGCACTCATACCGACAAGCCCGAGCAGGATCAGTCCCTGGACGATTACGTATCGCGCATGCAGGAAGGGCAGGACAAAATCTACTACATTGCCGCTGACAACTTTAAGACGGCGAAAAACAGCCCCCATCTGGAAGTCTTCCGCAAGAAGGGCATAGAAGTATTGCTGCTGTCAGACCGCGTCGACGACTGGCTCATCGGCCACCAGCAGGAATTTGACGGCAAGAAGTTGCACGACGAGGGCAAGGGTGAACTGGATCTGGGCAGTCTCGATTCTGACGATGACAAGAAGGCTCATGAAAAGACTGAAAAAGCGTTCAAGAAACTGACCGAGCGCATGCAGGATGTTCTCAAGGAGGACGTCGAGGCGGTGCGCGTGACCCATCGACTGACAGAGTCCCCGGCCTGTCTGGTGGTGGGTGAGCACGACATGGGCGCGCAAATGCGCAGGCTGCTGGAATCCGCTGGCCAGAAGGTGCCGGAGTCCAAGCCGACCATCGAGATAAACCCTGAGCATCCGCTGGTGCAGAAACTGGACAAGGAGAGCGACGAAGGCCGCTTTGAAGACCTGGCCCGCATCCTGTTCGAGCAGGCGCAGTTGGCCGAGGGAGGGTCCCTGCACGATCCGGCCGATTACGTCAGCCGCTTGAACAAGCTCCTGCTGGAACTTTCCCATTAGCTCTTCCATTAACTCTCTCATTAACTCTCCCATTAACAAGGAGAATAACGACAGGCGGCGGTTCAAGTCGCCTGTCTACTTTCTCTTGTCAGGCCATTGCCGCATAATAAGCCTGTCCGCCGGATCAAGGCCATTTTTAACAAGGCAGTTTTACCTTTATGACCAGCGTTAATTCCAGCCAATCTGCGCAAAATCCCACAACCGTCACTGTACTGGGCGGCGGCAGCTTCGGTACCGCCATCGCCAACATCATCGCCAGCAATGGTCACAATACCTTTTTGTGGATGCGGCACAACGAACGTGCGGCAAAATGCCAGATTGAGAGGGAAAATCCCGAATATTTGCCGGGCTATCGCCTACACGATAATTTGACCGTCACGGCAGATCTGCCCATGGCGGTAGAGCAGAGCGGTCTGGTGATAGTATCGGTACCCAGCGAATCCTTCCGCCAGGTTACCCGTCTCGCCGCGCCTCATATCAAACCCGGTTCCATAGTGGTGACCACGACCAAGGGCATTGAAGAACAGGGGTTCACCCTGATGAGTCAGATCCTTGAGCAGGAGCTTGATAATGTACGCATCGGCGCATTGAGCGGACCCAATTTCGCCAAGGAAATCATTCAGCATCAGCACACCGGCAGTGTGATTGCCAGCGAGGACGAGGGCGTTTGCACGATCGTCCAGCAAGTCATGTCGTCCGATACCTTCCGCATCTACTCCAATCGCGACCGTTACGGCGTTGAGCTGGGCGGGGCCCTGAAGAATATCTATGCCATTGTCAGCGGTATGGCGGCGGCCCTGGGCTCGGGGCATAACACATCGGCCATGTTGCTGACGCGCAGCCTGGCGGAAATGAGCCGCTTCGGCAATGAGCTGGGCGCCGATTCCATGACCTTTCTCGGGCTGGCGGGCGTCGGAGATCTCATTCTTACCTGTACATCCAGCCTCAGCCGGAACTATCGTGTAGGCTATGCCCTGGGCCAGGGCAAGACTTTGCAAACCGCACTGGCGGAAGTAGGGCAGGTCGCTGAAGGCGTCAACACCCTGCGTATCGTCAAGCACAAGGCGGAGGAGCTGGGCGTTTACATGCCGTTGGTCTCCGGGCTTTACGCGGTACTGTTCGAACAGCAGGATATTGCCGCGGTAGTACAAAGGCTGATGACGGCTGAAATGAGCCAGGATGTGGATCTTTAAAAACAACTTATCGGGAGTGACTAATGGACGAACAACTTAAATCAAACCTGACTTCGCGCCATCACTGGCTGCGATTTCTCTTCATGGTCCTCTTTGCGGTCCTGCTGCAGGTCGCTTCACTGGTTATGTGGGCGCTGGTCGCCGTGCAATTTCTGTGGGCGCTGATCAGCGGCAGTGACAATGATCAACTGCGTCGCTTTGGCCATTCCCTGGCGACCTTTATTTTCGACTCCCTGCAGTTTCTTACCTACAACACCGAACGCAAACCCTTCCCGTTTTCAGAGTGGCCAGACATGCCAGCCCCTCGCGAGGAAATTGCCGAGGTGGATATCGTTAACCCCACGGTTACGGAGACTGGGGGTGATGACATTCTGGACGAAACCAACGAAGTCGTTGAAGACATCAAGGAGCAGGATGAACTTGGAAGCAAGGCGCCCAACAAGACGCGAAAGAAGCCATCGAGCAGATCAAAGGGTAGCGAGCCGAGTCTTTAGCGCTCGCCACCTTTGACATGGAAGAGTAGGAAGACTGCATGGATCTATTCATCTTGCGCCACGGAGAAGCGGTGCGCGAGGCTAGTCACGACCGGGAGCGGTGCCTGACCGGTCACGGTCGCGAGGAATTGCATGGCGTCCTGTCATCCTGTCGCGCTGAACTTTCCGGCGTCCGACACCTTCTGGTCAGCCCTTACATGCGTGCTCAACAGACGGCCGAAATAGCCACTGAATATCTGGACCCGGCGGTTGTAACCCGGACCAGCGAGCTGCTGGTTCCCGAAGCCAACCCGACCGAGCTATTGGATTATTTACAGCAAATACAGCAGCGCGGTGAGCTGCAGTCCGTGCTTCTGGTGAGCCACCAGCCCCTGGTGGGCGTCCTGCTGGATAAATTATGCGGCTTCGACGTGGGGCGCTACCGCATGGGAACCAGCGCGCTGGCATTTATTCAGGCGCACATTGTCGCCGCTGGTCTGGGTGATTTGCGCTGGCTTCGCCAGCCGGAAACCCTGCATCAGAGCTGACGCCCATTATCAAGTAGAAGCTGCGTTACCATCCCTTAAGCCAGTCAAAACCGGATATACCATGCAGGCAGTTGATTGCGAATTCGACATAGATGACTTTTGTTTGCGCGGCAAGCGCTGGGGCAGCCCCGACGGCTTGCCGGTCCTGGCTCTGCACGGCTGGCTGGATAACTGTGCGAGCTTCGATTTTCTCGCTCCTCTGTTGCCGCAACTGGACTTGCTCTGCCTGGACCTCGCCGGTCAAGGCCTCAGTGATCACCGCAACCATCGCGGCGCCTACAACATCTGGCAGGATGTGGGTGAGATCTTTGCCCTGGCTGATCAGTTGCGGTGGCAAAGGTTCGGTCTGCTCGGTCATTCCAGAGGTGCCGCCATTGCCATGCTGGCGGCCGGGACTTTTCCCGAGCGGGTCAGTCATCTCGCCATGCTCGATGGCATCAGCCCCCAGGTGGATCCGCCCGAAAAGGCTCCGTTGACGCTGGCGGAATCCATCACCAGTCTCAACCAGCAGTCGCCCCGCGCCAAACGTTATTACCCGTCGTTTGAGGAGGCGGTAAAGGCCCGTGAAAAGGGTATCTTTACCCTGTCCCATACAGACGCCCAAACACTGGCATCGCGCGGTGTTGGTCAAAGCAGCGAAGGCTACAGCTGGCTCTATGACAGCAAGTTGCTCGCGGGGTCCGAACTGCGCCTGAGCTTGCCCCAGGTGGAGGCCTTCGTGGCGCGGATCCGGGCACCCATGCTGTTGATTCTCGCCGAGAACAGCTTTATGCAGGATTACCAGGAGCTACAGGCCTGGCTGCAACAGCATCCGGAAATTCCGCAAGTGCGGGTTCCCGGTGACCACCACTGCCATATGAGCGGCCAGGCGCAACGGGTGGCTCGGGAGCTGAATCAGTTTCTGGTGTGATTGGGCTATTTGTTGAGCAGAGACAGGAATTCCGCGCGGGTCGCCGGATTGTCGCGAAAGCTGCCCAACATGGCGGAAGTCTTCATGGATGAATTCTGCTTCTCGACGCCACGCATCATCATGCACAGATGCTGCGCCTCTATGATCACGCCCACACCCGCGGCCTCGGTTACCTTTTGGATGGTATCCGCGATTTGCGCCGTCAGTTGTTCCTGAATTTGCAGGCGCCGGGCAAACATATCCACGATTCGGGCAATTTTCGACAGGCCCAGCACCTTTCCGGTGGGGAGGTAGGCTACGTGCGCCTTGCCGAAAAAGGGCAACATGTGGTGCTCGCACATGGAGTAGAGCTCAATATTCTGCACCATGATCATTTCATTGGCGTCCGACGGAAATAGCGCGCCGTTGACCACTTCATCCAGGTCCTGCTGATAACCTCGAGTGAGAAATTGCAGAGCCGTGGCAGAGCGCTGCGGTGTATCAACCAGACCGGGCCGCTGGGGATCCTCACCAATGGCGGCAATAATCTGGGCAAATTGTTCTTTCATGACGGGGCCTCTTGTAAGTGCTCAAAGACGGTGCGCGCGGGCGGTGTCACGCCTTTTTTGCGAGGCGCTACCCTAAGCCAAGTCTCCACGAAAATAAAGAACTTCCTGGCGATCTGCCGCCAATAAGGTCACTCAACCGGGATTTTCCGGGTAGAATATCGGGCTTTCCACTGTCGCTTGTTAGAGAATAGTCAGAGAATAGCATGTCACAAACTCCACCATCCGGCGATGCGTCGCTCGACTATGCCCAGGCCATCGCCGAACTGGAGACGATCCGCGACTGGATACGCTGGGGGGCGAGCCAGTTCAATCATGCGGGCTTGTTTTTCGGCCACGGCACCGACAACGCCTGGGACGAGGCGGCCACACTGGTACTCTGGAGTCTTCACACACCCTGGGAACGTCTGCCGGCCGTTGAGCAGGCGCGTCTGACGACCGACGAGCGGCAGCAAATCGCCTTACTTTTTCGGCGCCGTTTGCAGGAGCGAATCCCCGCCGCCTATCTCACCGGCGAGGCCTGGTTTGCCGGCCTCAAATTCGCCGTCAATGAAGATGTCCTGGTACCGCGTTCGCCCATTGCGGAACTGATACAGCAGCAATTTCAACCCTGGTTGACCCGGGAGCCCCAGCGGATTCTGGATCTCTGCACCGGCAGTGGCTGTATCGGCATTGCCTGCGCCCACGCCTTTCCCGAAGCCCAGGTTACGTTGAGCGACATATCCGAGGCGGCGCTGACAGTGGCGCGGCGCAATATCCGCGATCATCAACTGGAAGACCGTGTGCAAGTGGTGCATTCGGACGCCTTTGCAAAGCTGCACGGGCAAGTCTTCGATTTGATCGTCAGCAACCCACCCTACGTGGACGCCGAGGACATGGCCGCCGTGCCGGCGGAGTACCGCGCGGAACCGGAACTGGCGCTGACATCGGGTAGCGACGGGCTGGATTTTACCCGTCGCTTGCTTCGCGAGGCTGGCGCCCACCTGAGCCCCGACGGATTGCTGATTGTGGAAGTCGGTAACAGCTGGGTCGCTCTGGAGCGCGCTTTTCCTCGAATACCTTTTACCTGGCTGGAATTTGAACAGGGCGGTCACGGCGTTTTCGCCCTGACCGCGGCGGATCTTCTGAAAGCAGAGATTGACTGACATGCGTATAATCGCAAACCTCGGAACAGCTACTGGAATTGTGAGCGAATAATGGCAGGTAACAGCTTCGGCAAACTCTTCACCATCACCTCATTCGGCGAGAGCCACGGCCCGGCTCTGGGGGCCATAGTCGACGGTTGCCCGCCGGGACTGGAACTGTGCGAAGCGGACCTGCAGGAGGATCTGGATCGCCGCAAGCCGGGCCAGTCCCGCTACACTACACAGCGCCGGGAAGCGGATCAGGTGAAAATTCTGTCCGGTGTCTTCGAGGGCAAAACCACCGGCACGCCAATCGGCCTGCTCATCGAAAATACGGATCAGCGCTCCAAGGATTACTCCAAAATCAAGGACCAGTTCCGGCCCGCCCACGCCGACTACACCTATATGCAGAAATACGGCACTCGCGACTATCGCGGGGGTGGCCGTTCGTCTGCTCGTGAAACCGCCATGCGCGTCGCGGCTGGCGCCATTGCAAAAAAACTGCTGCGGGAGAAATGGGGTATTCAGGTGCGCGGCTTTCTGTCGCAACTGGGTCCCATAGTGGCGGAGAAGCTGGACTGGGAACAGGTACACCAGAATCCCTTTTTCTGCCCCGATGCCGACAAGGTGCCGGAAATGGAAGCCTACATGCAGGATCTGCACAAGGAAGGCAATTCCGTCGGCGCAAAAATCAGTGTCATCGCCAGCGGCATGCCGCCTGGGCTGGGCGAACCTGTTTTCGACCGGTTGGATGCCGATCTTGCCCACGCTCTCATGAGCATCAACGCCGTGAAGGGTGTTGAGATAGGTGCTGGCTTCGACAGCGTCTCCCAGAAAGGTACCGAACACCGCGACGAAATGACCCCGGAAGGTTTCCTGTCCAACAATGCTGGCGGCATTCTGGGTGGGATTTCGACCGGTCAGGATCTTGTCGCACACATTGCCCTTAAGCCCACATCCAGCCTCCGGATTCCCGGCCGCAGCGTGGATGTTCACGGCAAGCCCGCCGAAGTCATCACCACCGGCCG
>CAZEWY010000002.1:40947-51545 GCA_964515945.1 uncultured Cellvibrionaceae bacterium | reverse complement strand
GGTCTCCCGTTCCTCCGCATTGGCGTCCAAGGCCACGGGTTTCCCCATTGCCAAAGTGGCCGCCAAGCTGGCGGTCGGTTATACCCTTGATGAATTGCAGAACGAGATTACCGGCGGCGCCACGCCGGCGTCCTTCGAGCCGTCCATCGATTACGTGGTCACCAAGGTGCCGCGTTTCACCTTCGAAAAATTCGGCGATGCCGATGCGCGGCTGACTACCCAGATGAAATCCGTGGGTGAGGTCATGGCCATAGGCCGCACCTTCCAGGAATCCATCCAGAAAGCTCTGCGCGGTCTGGAGGTGGGTTCCGCGGGCTTTGAACCCAGAGTCGATCTGACTTCACCCGATGCCCTGGTCTGGATCCGCCGCGACCTGTCCACGCCCGGCGCCGAGCGCATCTGGTATGTGGCCGATGCTTTTCGCGCGGGCATGAGCATCGAGGAGGTTTTTGAAACTTCCAAGATCGATCGCTGGTTCCTGGCGCAAATCAAGGACCTGGTGGATACCGAAGCGGCCCTTGCCTCCAAGCCATTGCTGGATATCGATGCCTTCACCATGCTGCAACTCAAGCGCAAGGGTTTCTCCGACAAGCGCCTGGGGCAGCTGCTGGCAGTGAGCGAAAAAACTGTCCGCGACCACCGGCACAAGCTCAAGGTGCATCCAGTGTACAAGCGCGTGGACACCTGCGCGGCGGAGTTTTCCACCTCCACGGCCTATATGTACTCCACCTACGAAGAGGAATGCGAATCCCAGCCCACGAATCGCGAAAAAATCATGGTGCTCGGTGGCGGCCCCAACCGTATTGGCCAGGGTATCGAATTTGATTACTGCTGTGTTCACGCCGCCCTGGCGGCGCGCGAGGATGGCTACGAGACCATTATGGTCAACTGTAATCCGGAAACCGTATCCACGGATTACGACACGTCGGATCGTCTCTACTTTGAGCCACTGACTCTGGAAGATGTTCTGGAAGTGGTGCGTCTGGAAAAACCCAAGGGCGTCATAGTGCAGTTTGGCGGTCAGACACCGCTCAAGCTCGCCCGGGCCCTGGAGGCCGAAGGCGTGCCGATTATAGGCACCAGCCCCGAGGCCATCGACCGCGCGGAAGACCGCGAACGCTTCCAGCAGATGATCAACCGCCTCGGCCTGCGCCAGCCGCCCAATGCCATTGTTCGGTCATTGGACGAGGCCTTGCGCCTGGCTGCCGAGGTCAAGTATCCGTTGGTGGTGCGCCCGTCCTACGTCCTGGGTGGCCGCGCCATGGAAATTGTCTACAACGAAAAGGAACTGACCACCTATTTGCGCGAAGCCGTACAGGCCTCCGAAGATGCACCGGTGCTGCTGGATCACTTCCTGAACAATGCCATTGAAGTGGACATAGACGCAGTATCCGACGGCACCGACGTGGTGATCGGCGCCATCATGCAGCACATCGAGCAGTGCGGCGTGCACTCCGGTGACTCGGCCTGCTCACTGCCGCCTTATTCCCTGGCGGAAGATGTGCAGGATGAGATGCGCGAACAGGTCAAGAAGATGGCGCGGGAATTGGGTGTTATCGGCCTGATGAATGTGCAGTTGGCTTACCAGAACGGCGAAATCTACGTGATTGAGGTGAACCCTCGTGGCTCCCGCACTGTGCCTTTTGTGTCCAAATGCATCGGCGTCTCCCTTGCCAAGGTGGCGGCCCGTTGTCAGACTGGCAAATCCCTGGCGGAACAGGGCTTCACCCAGGAGGTCATACCCACTTATTTCAGCGTCAAGGAAGCCGTGTTCCCCTTCAACAAATTCCCGGCCGTGGATCCGATTCTGGGGCCCGAGATGAAATCAACCGGTGAAGTCATGGGTGTCGGCGATACGTTCGCCGAGGCGTTTGCCAAGGCGCAGGAAGGTGTAGGCGATGTGCTGCCAACCAGCGGCACCGCCTTTCTCAGTGTGCGCGACTTCGACAAGGATGGCATCGTATCGGTGGCGAAAGAGCTGGTGGATCTCGGCTTTGATTTGGTCGCCACTCGCGGTACCGCCGCCAAACTAAAATCCGCCGGGCTGGATGTACGCACCGTCAACAAAGTGGATGAGGGTCGGCCGCATATCGTCGATATGATCAAAAACAAGAAGATCAATCTGGTGGTCAATACCACCGAGGGCAGGCAGGCCACCAAGGACTCGGCATCCATACGTCGCAGTGCGGAGAATAATCGCACTTACTACACAACAACGCTGGCGGCGGCCAATGCCGTTTGCATGGCATTGCGTTTTGGCCTGCACAGAGATGTTCGCCGCCTGCAGGATTTGCATGAGAGGTTAAAGGCATGACCAAATATCCCATGACCAAACAGGGTGCCGAGAGTCTGCGCAGTGAGCTGGAGCAGCTTAAAAAGGTTGATCGTCCGCGAATTGTGCAGGCCATTGCCGAGGCGCGTGAACATGGTGATCTCAAGGAAAACGCGGAGTATCACGCGGCGCGCGAACAGCAGAGTTTTTGCGAAGGCCGGATTCAGGAAATCGAAGGCAAACTCTCCCACGCGCAAATTATCGATGTCACCACCATCGAGCATACCGGTCGCGTCATTTTCGGCACCACAGTAGATCTGATCAATGTGGACACCGATGCAAAAGTGACCTACCAAATCGTTGGCGACGACGAAGCCGATATCAAGCAAAACAAGATTTCGGTAAATTCACCCATAGCCCGCGCCCTGGTGGGCAAGGAAGAGGGTGAGGTGGCCGTGGTGCGCGCCCCCGGCGGCGAAATCGAATACGAGATTGATGCGGTTAAGCATGTTTAGGAACGGTAAACGGTAAACAGTAAACGGTGAACAGGGGAGTTCGTAGGTCGAGTTAGGCGCGCTAGCGCCGTAACCCGACAGAATCGCTGCAAGCATAGGCAAAGGTCCCCGAGGGTCGAATATCTATGAAGCTCGGTGCGCGTATTGTTTCTTGTCTGGACGATTGGCCGCAAGCGGTGGCCGAGGCGAAGCGGGTCCAGCAGGAGATTCGCGAGCGGGTGAGTTTGCGGGATCAGTTTCCGAAAACCATTTCCACCGTGGCCGGTACGGATGTCGGCTTCAAGGAAAAGGGCAAAATCACCCGGGCGGCAGTGGTGGTACTGGATGCCCACAGTCTGCTGCCACTGGAAGAAACGGTGGTGGAGATCCCCACTTGTTTCCCCTATGTCCCCGGCTATTTATCCTTTCGCGAATTGCCGGCCCTCCTGCAGGCTGTCGCGCAACTGACGATTGAACCGGATGTTTTTCTCTGTGACGGCCAGGGTATTGCGCACCCGCGCAGGGTGGGGCTTGCCAGTCATCTGGGTGTGCTGCTGGACAAGGCGACCATTGGTGTTGCCAAGAGTCGTCTGTGTGGCATCTATGAAGAACCCGGGCTGGAAAGAGGGGATGTGTCTCACCTTATGGATGGTGAGGAGCAGTTGGGCTGGGTTCTGCGCAGTCGCACCAACATCAAACCCATACTGATTTCGCCTGGGCACCGGGTCAGTCTGCCGTCGACACTGCGGATTGTCAGCGAAAACCTCGGGCGTTTCAGACTGCCGGAAGCTACGCGTCTGGCCGATAAACTGGCTTCGCGCAAATAGCTCCGGCGATTCCCTGGCTGCGGTTATCGGTCGTGATGACGATACATTTTTTTGTGTTTCTTGTACTTTTCCATTCTCACTTCCTTGAGTTTTTCCATTTCCTCTTCGGTCAATACACCCTCAAGCTGCTCCCGTTGCTCGCTTCGCAGGGCTTTCATTTCCTGCCGGACCTTCTGGTGTAGCGCACGGTTTTTCTCATGGAATGATTCCATGATCTTCCGCACTTTCTCCGCCCGCCCGTCATCGAGATTGAGCGTCTCGACAAGATGTTCGATCCGGTGTTCATCGGCCGAATGGGCGTTCGCGAGCACAGAAAGGGGCAGCGCAAGGGTTAAGGTGAGTAATAGTGTATAGGTCTTCATGAGCAAAACTCCTCTGTTGGGGTTTGGGCGTTACTCAGTATCCGCCTGAATTGCGCAAGAAATGTGTAGGGATTGTGGAAGGGGATTTTTTAGCTACAAGCCGCAAGCTACAAGCTGCGAGGGAAAAGGGTCACTCGGTTCGTGTGCCGGGCAGGAATCTGACGAGCAGGACGGGGAGCAGGGTGAGGTTCCAGACGAGGGCTATGGCCATGGCGAGGCTTGTGAGCAGACCGAATTGAGCGCTGGGTATGAAGTCGGAGAAGGCGAGCAGGGAGAACCCGAGAATGATAATCACGGACGTATAGATGACCGCGTGGCCGACGCTGAAATTGCAGTTTTTCATGGCCTGGCCGGCGGGTGCCGATTTCAGCTCTTCCAGATAGCGGTGGGTATAGTGGATAGTATCATCTACCGCTATGCCCATGGCGATTGAGGCGATGGTGATGGTCATCAGGTCGAGGGGTATTCGCAGCCACCCCATTATCCCCAGTACCCCGACGGTGGATAGTATGTTGGGGGTGATGGTAATCAGCATAACGCGGAAGGAACGGAATATCACAAAAAAGGTGATCGCCAGTGCGATATAGACAAGTCCGAGGGCCAGTATCTGGGAGCGGAAGAGCCGTTGGAGAATATCCTGGTAGAGGACGAAAAGATTGGCCAGG
The DNA here is from genome assembly GCA_964515945.1 of uncultured Cellvibrionaceae bacterium. Taxonomy (GTDB): domain Bacteria; phylum Pseudomonadota; class Gammaproteobacteria; order Pseudomonadales; family Cellvibrionaceae; genus CAYQQJ01. Next base: position 46,925 of record CAZEWY010000002.1, on the reverse strand, counting down.
ATATAACGTTCGGGTGGAATATTCAGATCTGCCATGTCGTCCTTGATAGCGGCCATGAGATCCTCGCGACTCAGTCCTTCGGTGGCATCCTTGATACGGGCACTGATACGTATTTGCGAATATTCCGGAGAAAAAAATGAGCCTAGCAGCCCTTCCCGGATATCCCTGCTCATGGTCCGGTATAGGCTGGTGAGTTCGTACTCTGTCAGCGGTTTGCCATCGTTGATTTCCCTGGCGAGTTCCGTGAAGTTAACGATCGACAATAGCTTGCCCATTCCTTTGTGCTCTTGCAGCAGGGCGTGAAGTCGCTGCAATTGCTGTACAGTTTGCGCCTCTATGACGAGATCGGTCTGATCCTTATTCTTCTCGGGAAGCGTGATGATAATGTCGAGCGGCGTGGAGCCGCCCATCTGCTGATCGATAAATGACAGTTCCCGGTGTACATCCGTGGACTCTCGAAAATAATTGATAAAGCTGTTCTCGACAGTCAACTGAAATAATCCGCCAATGCAGAAGATCAGACTTGCGCCGCTCAACAGCAAGGTTGCAAGGCTCCACCGCTGAACAATGGCCGTCGACAGCGCCAGCGTCGCCCCTGTCAGCCTATGCCGGTATTTGCCGCGTTCCCGGGGAAACAGTGCCATCAGTGCCGGAAATAACGTGAGACTCACACCGATTGAAAAGGCCATGGCAATAATCATCATCCAGCCGAAGGAAACCACTGGCTGAACACCGGTAAACAGGAGTGACGCAAAGCCTACACCGGTGGTCAGGCCCGCATAAAAACAAGGTTTCGCCTTGGTCGCGACCGTATGGTGAACCAGTCGCAGTTGGCCCCAATCCGGATGGGATGCGCAATACTCCCGGTATTGCACGATCAGATGGATCACAATGGACAGAGTGAGAATCAGTTGTAGCGCAATGAAGTTGGATGAGATTACGGTGGTCTTCAGACCCAACATGCCGAAGAGTCCGACGGTGAGGATTACACTGCTGCTGCAACAAATAACCGGAATCAGTATCCAGCGCAGCTTTCTGAACAGAAAAAGGAGCACCAGGCAAATCATGCCGGCGATGATTGCGCCAAAGAGAACCAGATCGTTCTTGATGATCTGAATCAGCTGATAGCCCAGGAGGTGGACGCCCCCGAGATAGATATCCGCCTCTGCGTCATAATCGGCCAGCATGCGCCGGATTTTCTGAATTTCCTCCATGCGAATACGGTTGAGCTCTTTTTCCAGGGGTTCGGCCCGGTCCTCCAGCGCCGCAATTCTTTCCTGTTCTTCCGGAGACAGGTCCCGCTGCAGGGCATTTTTGCGTATCGCGGTTATTTGCCGGTGGATTTCCTCGAGTTGGGGGTCGGGTTCGAACAATACCTGCATTGCCGTGGCGGTTTGCGCCTTGTTGATCAGCAGGCCTTCGTACACGGGGTTATCCCGGAAGACCTCCTTCAGTTGCGCAAAGCTGAAGCGTTGTTTTTCATAGGTCCAGTTACTGGCCTGCTTGCTGGACAGGCCATTTTCCATGAGCGTGAGCAGGGGAACATTGAGGATCGACCGCACCGATTGAACGCGCTCGATCTGCTGAAGTTGCCCGGTAATGGATCTGAGATTATTAAAAGTCTGGCGGGAAAGCACCGGCTGGCTTCGGGGTTTGTAAACAACCAGCAGAAACTCCTGAGGAGAAAAGCGTTCGTTCATTAGTTGCGTCTGAATATAATGCTTGTTGTTCCTGGTGAGCAGCGTATCCGCGGATGCATCTATCTCGAAATGTCGGGCCTGCCACCCCAGCGCGGCGCTGGTCAACAAAAGCGTGCCCAGAACCAGGAGTGGGTGCGCCAGCATGAGTTCAATCAATCGCTTCTCAAGTAACCGCTTCATGGCTGCTGATATTCAGCATCGCGCTGAACCCCTTGCAGATACATGTTGCGCAAATAGATATAAGGGTCATCACTTTCTTCGGTCAGCGTCTTATAGGTTTTCGCCTCGGGCGCAAACTTCTGAAAGTGATCAAAGCTCTGGATGATCAGGGTATCGGGGTTGTCGGTCAGGTAATTGAGCGGGTGCAGGAAGTGCTCGGTGAGGCTGGAGGTGCCATTGCGCAGGTCCGAAGGCCCCAGAAGTGGCAGCACCAGATAAATGCCGTAACCGGCACCATAGTGAGCCAGGGTATCGGCAAAGTCGGTTTCGGCCTTTTCGATGCCGAACCAGTGCTTGGCCGGATCGAAAAGGCCGAGTATGCCGAGGGTGGTATTGATGCCAAAACGCGACAGGTTGGTAGCGGCCGCCCCGGGGTTCAGTTGCAAGACATTGTTGACCAGGTAGATCGGCGCCTTGATGTTGTGGAAAAAATTGCTGATACCCTGACGGGCCGGCTCGGGAACTCTCAAATAAGCCTTGCTGAGCGGTATCAGCGCATAGCGAAAGCTGAAGTCATTGAAGGCAAAGACGGCGCGGTTGACGCGGATCAGTGGATCCCGGTAGTCATCATAGGCCACGACTGTCGGCTCTATCGGGATGGAACTGGCGACCGCCCCCGCATCGGGGCTTTGACTGCTGGGATGACTGAGATCGCCCGATGGCTTATCGGCTGTCGAGGCACATGCCGCCATCAGGATCACCCACAGCAGCAGGGGCAGACGGAAGAGCAATAGGATCCCTTTGCGATAGTCCCGAGGCACGCGCTGGTTCCTCCTCAATGACAGTAAGGGCCACGGACATGCCGGCCACAAGCTTATGCGTTTTGGAGTCGGACGGATGGCGCAAGTTTCACGTAGGTGGCAATGATGCCGTTATCGGAGGGATATGGGGCGTCGGAGGGATGAGAAAGAGGCGTCGTTGGAACTGGGGGCGGGGAGTCTGGCGCAGATCCAGGTGCGCTGACATTCAATACAAAAAAGCCGGCGGCAGCCGGCTCGTTTCCTTGCGCGCTCTGATTAAGAAATCAGGCGGCGAGTGCTTTGATCTGTGCGTTCAGGCGGCTCTTGTGACGGGCTGCCTTGTTCTTGTCGATAATACCCTTGTCGGCAATACGGTCGAGAACCGGTACTGCTTGGGCATAAGCCGTTTTGGCTGCTTCAAGATCTCCTGCCTGGATCGCGGCCACTACTTTTTTCAAATAGGTACGAACCATGGAGCGCAGGCTAGCGTTGTGTTTGCGCGCCTTGTCATTCTGGCGAGCGCGTTTTTTCGCTTGAGGTGTGTTAGCCACCGTATAGCTCCTAAAAAATGAGTGATTCTGTTTGGGGCCTTATCTGTCTGGGATACCACCAGACGGTGTTGGGCCGTCAAGGACGCGGTATTATCCGTGTTTGAGAGGTTATGTCAAGCCTTGGCGTGGCCGGAAAAAATGTTTGGCAGGCCGGGCAGGATGCTACCCGGCGTTGTAGAAACAGGGAACAGCGGAGGCCCGCTGCTCCCGCGGGATCAGAAAGTCTTGGGCTCAGCGCCTTTCCAGGCATAGTAGATGATGTAGAGGTAGCAGAGCACCGGCACAAAGAAGGAGTTCTGCAGACCGATATTGTCCGCCAACAGACCCTGAATCGCGGGGATCACCGCGCCGCCGACTATGGCTACGCAGAGAATGCCCGAGCCCTGGCTGGTGGCCGCGCCCAGCTTGTTCAGCGCCAGGCTGAAGATGGTGGGGAACATGATGGAATTGAACAGACCGACGGCGAGCAGCGCCCACATGGCCACGGAGCCGGAGCCCAGGACAGCGGTGATCACCAGCAGCGCGGCGATCAAGGCAAATATAGCCAACAGCTTGCGCGGCGCCAGAACCTGCATCAAACCGACGCCGAGGAAACGACCGACCATGGCACCACCCCAGTAGAACATCAGATACTGACCGGCCTGGCTCTCGGGCAGGTTGGCGATATTGGCTTCGCCCAGAAAGTTCACGATAAGACTGCCGATGGCCACTTCACCGCCCACATAAACGAACAGACCCAGGGCCCCGAGAATGAGGTGGCGGTGATGCCAGGCGCTCTTGGTGGCCACGCCTTCTTCCTCCTCGGCGTCGACAATGACCGGTAGTTTCAGCAGTGCAAAAACCACGGCCAGAGCAATCAGGGCAACCGCCAGGCCGACATAGGGAACCTGCACCGCCTGGGCTTCGGCCAGATGGTAGGCATTCAGTTCTTCCGGCGTCAGTGAAGCAATTTCCGAGGCGCCGAGTGTGGCGACCGAGAGAATCATCAAGGCGCCCACATAGGGACCGACGGTGGTGCCCAGGGAGTTGAAGGCCTGGGTCAGGGTCAGCCGCTGTGAAGCCGTTTCCGGCGGTCCCAGGCGTGTGACATAGGGGTTGGCGGAAACCTGAAGTATGGTAATTCCCGAAGCCAGCACAAAGAGCGCGGCCAGGAAGATCCAATAGACGCGGAAGCTGGCTGCCGGATAGAACATCAGGCAGCCGATACCGGCAATGATCAGGCCGGTAACCACACCGCGTTTGTAGCCAATATTCTTCACCAGGGCGCCGGCGGGGTAGGACACCACGAAGTAGGCGCCAAAAAAGCAGACGTTCACTGCCATGGCCTGGAAGTAGTTCAGCGCGAATACGGCCTTGAGGTGAGGAATAAGGACATCATTCATCACCGTGAGAAAGCCCCACATGAAAAACAGTGATGTCAGTATGACCAGGGGAACGGTGTAATTTTTGTCGCTGTTGGTGGATGACGCAGCGCTGGAACCGGAGCTGGTCATTGCGTATGAATCTGTCATTGTGGGCCTCAAATTTTATTGGAATGATATGTAAAAGCCATATTCTTTGTATGGCCTTGTCGGTCGAGGCCAATGATACCCCTATGTTGCAAACCCTTGGAAGTAGCAATATTTCTTGTAGTCGGCTGTACTATTTTGGAGTGATGATTTATCGGTGCGGAAATTTGGGGCGGGGAATAGTTCCCGGTGCTTTCACAGTTAAATTAGAGTTAGAATGGCGGATTTTGGCGGGCCGGGGAAGGTCTTGCGCCAAACACGATTCTTATAAAAGCTATTTGGAGTCCACAACTATGTTTCCTTTTATCGTTGCCGACATTGGTGGTACCAATGCTCGTTTTGCGCTGGCCACGGGCAAGCAGAATGATCGGATTCAGATTGAAGAGCCGCGAACCCTCAACGGCCGCGACTATCCCACATTTGCCGATGCGCTCGAAGCCTATAGTGGGACGTTGAAAGGTATCAAGCCGCACGCCGCCTGCGTGGCCATCGCCGGTCCGGTGGGCGAAGACCGGGTGAGCATGACCAACTTGAGCTGGGAGTTCTCCCTCTCGGAAATGCGCAAACGTTTTGGCTTCGAAAAATTTGCCGCCCTGAATGATTTCGCGGCCCAGGCAGTTGCCGCCAGTCAGTTTCAGGACAGCGATCTGCTCAATATCAAACCCGGCGTGGCGGATCCCCTCGGCAACAAGGCTATTTTCGGGCCGGGAACGGGTTTGGGCGTGGCCGGGCTGGCGTACAACAAGGGCGGCTGGTTGCCGATCCCCAGCGAGGGCGGCCATGTCAATATAGCGCCGGCAACGGAACTCGAGTGCGATATTGTCAAGGCCGCCATTGCCCGGTGGGGGCATGTATCGGCCGAGCATTTTATTTCGGGCCCGGGGCTGGTCAACCTGTACACTGTTCTGGCGAATGTGCGCGGTGAACAGCCTCGGGACCTTGAACCTCAGGACGTGACCGATGCCGCATTGAATAATACGGATCCCTTGTGCCGCGAAGCCCTGGAGCTTTTCTGCAGTTTTCTCGGCAGCCTGGCGGGCAACTTGGCGCTGACCTACGGCGCCACCGGTGGTGTATATATGGCCGGGGGCATTCTGCCGCGTTTTGCAGAGTTTTTGCGAACCAGCGCTTTTACCGAGCGGTTTTCCGACAAGGGTGTCATGAGTAAATACGTCAAGGACATTCCGGCCAGCATCGTCATACATGAGCAAGCGGCATTTGTCGGCGCGGCGGCCTGGTTATTACAGCAAGTTTAGGGGC
>CAZEWY010000002.1:0-40937 GCA_964515945.1 uncultured Cellvibrionaceae bacterium | reverse complement strand
CTGCTAATGGTGAATCAGGGTCGTGCCCACGTCTTGCAGTTCCGGGGGCAGGAGCGGATTTTCCAGGCGGAAGACGCGGATTTCCGGCGACTGCATTTGCTGGATTTCATCCTGATAATGGGCATGAAACAGCCGATCCAAGGTGCCATCCTGCAGAAGTTCTGTCAGACCCTGTTCCATGCGCTGGGCAAGCGGCGAATTCTTTCCGCCGACCTGCATGTAGACGGGGAGGGGATAGAACAGCAGCAGGTTTTCCGCAATCATCAGTTCCCCGTTCTGGTCATGCTCTGCCAGTGAACCCTTGGCCTCGCCGATGCCGAGAGGCAGGCAATCGAAGCGCCGACGTTTGAGCATGTAATAGAGCTTGTTCAGGTCCGGCGCTTCAATGACCTTGAAGCCATTGTGTCGCAGGATGCTGTTGTCCAGCCAGCCCTGCCCGAGCCCCATGGTGAACTGCTTCAGTTCCGCCTCGGAGTCTATCTCATCGAATTTTTTCCTGTTGTCGCGGCGAATAATGCACTGCCGGTAACCCAGCAGGCCCTTGGCAAGAGGTATGGGAATAATACGCGTATCAATGGCGTCTTCTTCCGATGGTGTAAAAGACCAGCCGGGGCCATTGAGTATGTGTAGCCCCTCGCCATTGGTGATTTCCCGGGCGAGTCGTTCCTGGCTGCGCAGTTGTCTGTCAAGTTCCAGCGAATAATCACCGTATTCCTCACGGGTACGTTCCAGCGCCTGGCGAATAAGTTCCTTTTCATAGCGGATCCGGGATTGGGGCATGTCGCCCACCCAGAAGATGACCTGAGCCGGCTCTCCGGAGTCGGGTGGCGTTGTGTTGGCTGATTCAGTTGGCGAGGCGGAAGCCGGTATTATCGACAGGGCGCTCAGACCGCAGATCAGCGTGGCGGTTGCCCACACGCCGGGGTGCGGCCGGAGGATCGATGATGGCTTGGCGATCATGGGTTGATCTGTCTCCTGTGGATTGCTGGCGCCTGGGACGCGCCGATGGTGCCTTTGGGCACCAGACTATTATTGTCGGACAGTACGCCAGGTTGGTACCTGGTCAGTTATTGCTGTTGAGTACAGAGCAGGAAACTGTACCCGTAGTTGAACATTATATCCCCAATGTGCCGTATTTATATACTGCGGTGCCAGTGGCCGCTAATGTCAGTCAGTTTCAGGCCGGTCGCTGGTGTGCTTTTCATGCTCTTTATAGGCATCTATCAGAGGTTGGGTACTTCTACCGGGCCAGCGCCGCATGACGCGATAGAAAAAGAGATGATTGGGAATCTGCACCTGCGCGGGCCGACCGGGGAGATGATTGTCGCCGGCTTCCTGCAAGGTGACGAAAAAAGCATTGATATCGACGACCCGGCCGCTGATGCCGAATTCGTCGCGCTTGGTATCGCGCAGTTCCACGGTGTCGCCCACGCGCAGCCGTGAAAATGTCAGCAACAGCAGCGAACTGAGAATGTTGCTGAGTACGCTCCATGATGCGAAGAAGGCGATGGCCACCATCACCATCACCGAGAGAAGGCCGGTCCAGACGGATTTGATGGGCAACCCGAAGGATTCGAGAATCATCATGCCCGCGACTATGATGACAGCCCAGTTGACCAGACTGCCAGCGACCAGGGATACGGTAGGCGGTATCCAGTCCCGTTCCTGCATCCGCTGTAGTGCTCGTTGCCAGAGGGTAACGACGAGAAGGGCCAGCCCGAGAGTGATGAGTATCTGCAGTATCTGGTCAAAAAATGCCGACATAGGTTTCCCTCGAGCGAACGGTGGGGTGATTCAATGAAAGTCCCTGGACTTCAGGACCAAACCTGTGAGTCTGTCGGAGTAATCATAGAGTCGTCCGGCAATAATGTGAATGACCTGGTCCTTGATTTCAAGACGACCTTTAATCAAGAGCAATTGACTGGTCAGCAGTTCCCGCCGGAACTGCTCCTGAGTGGCTTTCCAGACAACCACATTGGTATTGCCGGTCTCGTCCTCGAGAGTTACGAAAACGGTGCCCTTGGCAGTGCCGGGGCGCTGACGGCCGGTGACCAGCCCCGCGACACGCACAAAACGGCCATTGCCCATGGTGTGCAGGTCCGCCTGTGTCTTGCATCGGTCGAAGGGAGCTTGCCGCCGCAACAGTGCCATGGGGTGCGTGCGCAGTGACAGACCGGTGGTCTGATAATCGGCAGTGACTTCCTGTGCCTCGGAGGCCGGAGGTGTGGTCAGGGGTTCGCTGTCCGGCAGGTCATCCAGCAGCGGTCTCGCCGGTTCAAGGGCAGCAGCATCCCAATAGGCTTGCTGACGATGCCCGCTGAGGCTTACCAGGGCGTCGGCTGCCACCAGAATTTGCAGGTCATCTTTTGCCAGGGCCGTGCGCTGATGAAAATCGAAAAGACTGGTAAAGAGCCCCGATGCCCGGGCGGCCATAATCATCTCGGCACTGTGTTGCGGCAAGGATTTGATCCGGTTAAAACCCAACTGAATGGCGGGCTCGTGGGCATCGGTAAAAACCAATGTGGATTCCCAATGGCTGCTGTTGACGCAGGGCGGGTGTATGACGACCCTGTGACGCCGTGCATCCTGAACCAGTTGCGAGGGAGAATAAAACCCCATGGGTTGGCTGTTGAGCAAGGCGGTATAAAAGGCGGCGGGGTGGTGGCACTTGAGCCAGGACGAGGCGTAGCATAAAAGCGCAAAACTGGCCGAGTGGGATTCGGGGAAACCATAGCCGCCAAAGCCCTTGATCTGTTCGAACAGGCTTTCGGCATAGTCGGCGGAGTAGCCATTCATGTGCATGCCGTGCATAAACTGTTGTTCGAACTTCAACAGATTGCCGTTTTTGCCCCAGCTTGCCATGGCGCGACGCAGGCGGTCGGCCTGGCCACCCGTGAACCCGGCGGCAACCATGGCGAGCTTGATCGCCTGTTCCTGGAATATGGGAATGCCCAGAGTGCGCTCCAGCACGCTTTGCACGGTGGCATTGGGGTAGCTGATGGGCTGCTGCCCGTTGCGCCGCTGCAGGTAGGGGTGAACCATGTCGCCCTGAATCGGCCCCGGCCGCACTATGGCAATCTGAATAACCAGATCGTAAAAACAGCGGGGCTTCAGGCGCGGCAGCATGGACATCTGTGCCCGGGACTCCACTTGAAAAACTCCCACACTGTCCGCCCGGCACAGCATGGTGTAAGTGGCTTCGTCGTCCTGGGGAATATCCGCCAGAGCAGTGATTCTGGGGCCATAGCTGCTGACCAATGCCAGACCTTTGCGCAGGGCCGTCAGCATTCCCAGGGCCAGTACATCCACCTTCATCAGGCTCATGGCTTCCAGGTCTTCCTTGTCCCACTGAATAATGGTGCGTTCCGCCATGGCCGCATTTTCCAGCGGCACAATATCGCTGATTTTATCCTGGGTAATGACGAATCCACCCACATGCTGGGATAGATGTCGGGGAAATCCAAGAATTTGCTTCACCAGACGGAAATATAAATCCAGGGTTTTCGGATCCGCATTATTCTTCTCGGATTTCTGTTGTCTTATTCGACGTTCCAGATCCCCGCTTCTGTCCCACCATGTGAGCGAACTGGCCAGGCTGTTGACAAGGTCGGGTTCGAATCCCATCGCCTTGCCGACATCGCGCAATGCACTTTTCGAGCGGTAAGTAATGACTGTTGCCGCCAGGGCCGCGCGTTCGCGTCCATACTTCTGGTAAATATATTGAATGACTTCTTCGCGCCGCTCGTTTTCAAAATCCACATCAATATCCGGTGGCTCGTCGCGCTCCTTGGAGATGAACCGTTCAAAGAGAACATTGATTTTTTCCGGGCCTATCTCGGTAATAAACAAGCAATAACACACGATGGAATTGGCGGCGGAGCCACGCCCCTGACACAGAATATTATTCTTGCGGGCAAAACTGACGATGTCATAGACGGTTAAAAAATAATATTCATAGGACAGTTCTTCGATAATCTGGAGTTCTTTCTGTATGGAATCCTGGATTTCCAGGGGGACGCCCCGCGGCCAACGCTTTTGCGCACCTGTCGCCACCAGTTGCCGCAGATATTCGGATGCCGTCATGGCTTCGGGTACCACTTCTTCCGGGTATTGGTAGTAGAGCTCGGACATTGAAAAATGACAGCGCTCGGCTATGGCGGCGGTTTCCTGAAGCAAGGGTTCGACATACAGTTGCTGAAGGCGCTCCAGGGGCTTCAAATAAGCCTCGGCGTTGGCCTGCAGTCGACTCCCCAGTTGTTGCACGGGCTGATTGTGCCTGATGGCGGTCAGCACATCGTGCAATGGCTTTCTTTTGGCCGTATGCATCAATACGGTGCCGCAGGCCACCAGGGGAATGCCGAATTCATCGCTCAGTTTTTGCCAGAGAGCAAAGGCTTCCTGTTCGCCGGCGTTGTAGCGATGATCCACTCCCAGCCACAAACGTTTTCTGAAAGCGCGAACCAGTTCGCGGGCGTGTTTCTTTTGCTGCTGTTGTATTTCCGTGTCAGTGGAAAATTCAGGGCGCCATATCACAAGGCAGTTTTGCAGGCGGAAACGCAGGTCATTCAGGTGCGCTTCATAACAACCTTTAGTAGCCCGGCGCCGGGCCAGGGTAATAAAGCCGGAAAGCTCTCGGTAGGCATTTTTGTCTGTCACCAGCGCAACAATCCGACAGCCATTGCTCAACACGAATTCGCTGCCGACGATCAGCTTCAAACCATATTCCTCAGCGGCCGTATGTGCCTTGACAATACCCGCCAGGGAGCACTCATCCGTCACCGCCAGCGCCCCGTAACCCAGCCGCGCTGCCTCCTGCACCAATTCGTGCGGATGAGAGGCACTGCGCAGAAAACTGTAGTTTGTCAGGCAGTGAAGTTGGGCAAAGTTGGATGTTGGCATTTGCTGCAGTTCTTCTCTGTAAGATGGTCCGGCAGTTCAGGAAAGCTCTCCTGAAAACGCATAAATACATCCCTGTAGCTCCCGCGCGGCATCCCTGCCGCGAGGGTTTCAGGAGAGCTCTCCTGAACTACCCAAGGAGAATCATATTTTTGTATTCTTTTCGAAAGATTCCATTGCTGCCCGAAAAATTCTGAAGACATGAATCCGGTGTTTGCTGTTGTGACCGTCGCCAGCATGGATGCTGGCGCAGAGCCTACAGGGATGTATTCACGGCGTGTCACAGCAGTGAATGCCGGATTCATGTCTCCCCCGATAGCTATAGCTCTCAGCTTGCAGCTCTAAGCAAAAACCCCATGCACATACCACTCCCGGGATTTCAGGTCCTGATAAATCCAGCAGCGTAGGTAATCGCTGCGCTGTGCCATGAAATAATCGCGGGCGCTGGGGGTGTTCCACCAGTGACCTTGCAGGCGTTCGGGGCCCTGTAACAATTGCAGGGGGCCGTGCCAGAAAAGCTGCTGGTGTTTGTACTGGATAGCCTGGGGCGGATTGAACAGCCAGCTGGGGCGCGGTGTATTTAACTGCTGTGGCGGCAATTGCCTGTGACTGGTATCGGTAACGGCAATGGAGTCCTGACAGCTTTCGGGCAGCAGGTGGTCGCGATAGCTGAGTTTACTCAGGGAAGACTTGCCGAGGCGGGCAATCAAACGGGCAAACAGGCGCTCACTGTCCTCTCCCAGGTTCTTCGATCCGGCTGGCTGGCCCAGCAACTGCCGGTTGCCGATATTTACCGGTGTTGTCTTGTGGCAAACCAGTTCCAGGCTGTCCACTTCAAAAGACAGGGCGGTGTGCTCCAGTTGGATCATGGTCAGGTCGAGAGGCAACTGCCACTGACTGTGGATGCGCTCACTGCTGATGTTGAGTTCCTGTCGGTTCTGGTGAATATCGTACAGACGCCACTGGAGGCTGTGACACTGTTGCTGTGTGGCAGTGAGTTTGTCGATCAGTTTTTCCAGTAGCTGCTGCATGGGTTCGCGCAGTTGCTCGCTGCTGTCAATGGGATAGTCGAATTGCAGATATTCCTGAAAGCTGTCGTTGGGTTCAAAGATTGCCGGTGGCCGGACGAAAAGCTGACCCTGTGTTCCGGGTTCATCATTGCCGAGTAGATCTTCCAGATAATCCGTAAAGGCCGCGCCGAAACGCTGGCGAATGGCAGAGCTGGATTTCGATTTTTTCCCGGCCTGCATTTGCGTCACAAGATCTCCCAGTGTCTGGAAGCCCGACCTTTGCAAGGCGATGACCGCATCGGGAAATTCAGTGAGCTGATTTACGGGAACCTGATGCAGGCGTTGTCGGAAAACCCGCGGGTTATCCTGTCCGCTGATCGGGAAGTTCAGCCAGCTGAGCAGCCACGCAGCCTTGCTGGTATGGGCCAGGCCAAGGCAGTAGTGGTGGGGAAGCTCGCGCAGCTTTTCGGCCAAACGCTGCACCAGGGATTCGAGACCGTGAAACAGGGTCAGACAGCGCGAAATTTCCAGCAGCAAACCCTGCTGCTGGTGAAATTCGATATAGGGGGTGAACGCATAGCAGGTTTCCGCAAGCTGCCGCAGTCGCTGCTGCTCCTGTTCGAGGTCGCGCTCCACAATCGTGGCACTCAGCAGTGTCTGGGCGGTACTGAGGGACATGTCATGGGCCACGCCTTCGGCCAGTGCCTGGGCATTGCACTCATGGACGCGGCGCTTTTGACTGACGATCACAGGCTCGGGACTTTGGTAATAGTAGCCGACAGCCTCCAATGACAGATGCGGAAACCGCAGGGCCAGCCACAGGGATGGTCTCTTGTGATGGCGGCTTTTCATGGTTTTGGTTGGGGGCGCGGCTGAGATTGCAATCGGGAGGGTTGACTGCTGAAGGCCAGCAGCTTGCCACGCTGTTGTGGCCGAGGGAATTGTTCTTTTTGAACCGCTTCCTTGTGAACCGGCAGACCCAGTTGCCGGTGTAGGGGTAGGGCCTGCCAGTGGCCCGGCAGGGGAATCTGTACCGGTCGATTGCGCAACTTGCCCCGTTGCTTGAACAGGTTCAGTTCCAGGTACTGGGCGTCCAGGCGAGTACTGAGCCGCAGGCTGGCTGGCGAACTCTGTTGCTGCTGATGATGTTGGCGAAAGAGAATGCAGAGCCCTGGGTGATCTGTCGTGGCCAACTGGCACTTGCGCAACTCGGTGTAACTCAGTGGTTGCGCAGGTTCCCAGCCCAACAGTAATGGGCATACCGGTGCCCGCAGTATGTCCACAAGGCTGGCGATGAAGTCGGCCTTGTTTGAGGCCTGGACGAGGATCAGTTGGTCCAGGTTGATGTTTTGCTGGATCAGGCCGGGCACATAGGGTTGGCAGGGTGGATTGAGCAGAATGGTGTAGCCACCCTGGGCGCAGGCATGGCGTATCACTGGCGCCAGTAGCAGCCACTCGGACTGGGTATTTCTGGCCTGGCACACTTCCACCAAAGTGCTGAGAGGCCAGCCATTGTGCAGCAGCGCCTGATCCAGCTGGGCATAGCCGCTGCCCCAGTGAGCTTGCCCGGTAAAGGTCTGGGAGTGGCCGCGCCATAGATCATTGCGGCGCAGCAGCTGTTCCAGCTTTGGTTTGATTACTGGGGGCGGGGTTGTCGGGGGCTGAGCTGCGGGGGATTCGAGGAAATCAGACATGGCAAGAACACAAAATACTGTATGTCTATACAGTAGACCTCTTTGTAAACCCGCGCAAGCTATCTGAAGGAAAATAAATCACTGCTGCCAAGAGATGAATAGCCATAGGCTATAGAATCCATAAAAGCAATTGCCTCCCATTATTTGTTGAGAGTGGTTATCATTTGCTTTAACGGATTCAGAGATCTTTCTGGATCACATGCATAACCCGGAGGTTAAGACATGGCCAAGGCAAAAACAGCGTCTTTCGCCACCATGCATTTCACTATTGCGTTTACAGTGGCTTATCTTCTTACTGGCAGCCTGGTTGTTGGTGGCGCTCTGGCCATTATTGAGCCGGCGTTGAATACCGTGGCTTATTATTTTCACGAGAAACTCTGGCAGCGTATCAGTGCTGCCAGCGAGCGGACGCCTTTCAGCTTCAGCTGATTAGATTGATAAGCACTTTTATATTACAATCCCCGCCTTTGTACTTTCATCATCGCCTGTAGCTGTACATACGGGCTTCGCGGCCGGTTCAATTTTGGCCATTGTTTTGCTGGAATTTCGAAAGCTGAAATTTTTTGAAAAGTTCCGCAAAACCAGTCTCTTCCCCTTCACTCAAAAGCAGGGGCACAATCGGTAATATCAAACAAAAGGTACAGTGCTCACTGCGCAATCCACTTGCCCCGTCAATCATGAAATGAGGAAACGCCAATGAGAATTTTTGAAGAAATGGAATCCGAGGTACGCGGTTACGTGCGTTCCTTCCCCGTCATATTTGACAGAGCTGAAGGGTCCGAGTTGTTTGATGAAAATGACAACCGCTATATCGACTTCTTTGCCGGCGCGGGCACACTGAATTACGGGCACAATAATCCGAAAATCACTGAAGCGCTGATAGAGTACTTGCAACACAAAGGCATAGTGCACGGCCTGGACAAGGCGACAGTTGTCAAGCGCGCCTTCCTGCACAAACTTCGCGATACTATCCTGGCCCCCCGAAATTTGCAGTACAAGGTCCAGTTTACCGGCCCGACGGGCACCAATGCGGTGGAAACCGCACTGAAACTGGCGCGTATGGTCAAGCGTCGTTCCAACATCATTGCCTTTACCAACGGCTATCACGGCTTGACCATGGGCGCCCTGGCGGCAACCGGCAATTATTTCTATAAGGATGAATCCTACGGCTCGCGCATCAATACGGCCTTCATGCCCTTCGATGGTTTTCTGGGAGAGGGCGTGGACACCATCGACTACATGCGCCGTTTTCTTTCCGACGGCAGTAGCGGCATTGATCTGCCTGCCGCAGTGATTGTGGAAACCGTGCAGGGTGAAGGCGGCATCAATGTGGCGAGCGATGAGTGGCTGCGGAAACTGGAGGCGCTTTGTCGCGAATTCGATATTCTTTTGATCATTGATGATATTCAGGTGGGCAATGGCCGTACTGGCACTTTTTTCAGCTTCGAGCGCGCGGGCATTCATCCCGATATGGTAACCCTGTCCAAATCCATCGGTGGCGGCTTGCCTATGGCCCTGCTGTTAATGCGGCCTGAGCTGGACCAGTGGCAGCCCGGCGAACACACCGGCACCTTCCGTGGTAACAATCTCGCCTTTGTGGCGGCGACTCAGGCATTGGGTTACTGGGACAACGACGACATGTCCAAGGTCGTTGAGTACAAGGGGCAAATCATCAAGGAGGCTCTGGACGATATGGTGGCAAGTTTCCCGGAACTGGAGCCCAGTGTCCGCGGCGTGGGTATGGTCTGGGGTCTGCAGATGAGCAGCGGTATGGCCAGTGAAGCCTCCCAGGAAGCTTTCAGTCGCGGCCTGGTACTGGAAACCGCGGGTGCCGACGATCAGGTTCTGAAGTTTCTGCCATCACTGCTGATTGAGGAGGAGATTCTGCGGGAGGGCCTGGAAATTGTCCGCCAATCTCTGGAAGCTCTGGTGGACAAACAGCGCAAGATGATTACTGGCGAACTTTGATATATGAGGAAGGATATAGGGGAAGGATATAGGGGAAGGTGGGCGGAGCCCACCCTACGGCATTGATCGCGACGCTGTCAGTGCGTGAGGCGATCAAATTCCTTTTCAGCCTGATCCCGGCTCAGGCCGTAACGCTCCTGAACCATACCGTAAAAGCGCTCCGCCTTGCCGTCGATCTGGTCGATGTCATCGTCGGAGAGCTTTCCCCATTTCTCCTGAATCTGCCCCTTCATCTGCCGCCACTTTCCTTGAGCAATATCAACGTTCACGATGTGCCTCCTCGGTTGCCGCCAATAAATATGAGCCACTTTTTGGGGTTCGCTAGGGTCCCCTGCCGCGCATCATATGAGCGATGATCGAGATCACCAGTAGAATGGCAAAAACCACGAAAATGAATTTCGCAATACCCGCGGCCGTGCCGGCGATACCACCAAAGCCGAGAAAGCCGGCAATAATGGCAATAACAAAAAATATCAGTGCCCACTGCAGCATAGTCATGCCTCCTTCAGTCATTAATCACGTTCCCTGAAAAAATAAAGCCAGGAACATGCCAAGAATGTGGAGGCTCGTGAAATCCTGTTAAACGATGGGTATCAGTTGAAAGGTTTCGTCACCCAGGTTTTTATGATGGCGAATTTGTAGGGCTTACACAGAATGACGGCCATTTTTACGCCTATTCCGTTTTAAGGACTGGTATGGGCGCACGTCAAAAGAGACTGCTGATGACCAGAGACGCGCCTACAGAGAGGGTGATTATCTCGAACACCCGCTTGATAAAGGGATTGCCGCGGGTAATGGCCAGGTGCGCGCCGATAAAGCCGCCGACCAGGGACCCCAACAGCAGTGCCGGCAGCCACTCCCACTGAACGGGCGTGAGCAATGCCAGCGTGAAGGCTCCCGTGGCATTCCAGAAAAGACCGACCAGAAGCATGGTGTTGGCAATGGCGCGCTGATAATCCATGCCGAACCAGATCACCAGCCACAGGGTCACGAAAAGTCCCGTTCCCGAGGCGAAGGAGCCATTCAAAAAACCTATGGCGAAGAGCACGGCACCGCCGACAAGATAGCCAAGCAGAGTGCGGTGTTTTATTTTCGCTTCTTGCCCCAGGGTTGCTTTGCAGCAGGAGTAAATTCCCAATCCGCAGGTGACCAGCCCCAGCACAATGTGCGCTACGTCTTCGGGAATATGTAGCACGGCGTGGGCACCCAGAATAACACCAGGCAAGCCCGCCGCCAGAATAAACAAGCCGAAGCCCCATGAGAGGTTCTGCCCCCGGGCGTGCCTGATGGAAGCGCCTATTCCCAGGGCCACCGACGCAATTTTATGGGTGGTGATGGCCAGAGCGAAGGGCAGGCCCAGAAACAGCAGGGCGGGCAATTGCAACAGACCGGCACCACCGCCGGCCAGGGATGACAGCAGGTTGGCGGTCAGGGCTACCAGAAAAAGCAGCAGCTGTTCGCCAAGAGTCTGTAAGGTAGTCAGGTGCATGAATTCATTCGTCGATAAACTCGGCTTGTGCCAGGCAGTCTTTCAAAGGCAGGGCGGGGTAGTCATGCTTTTGCAGGTAATGGATGAATTTGAGTGTCTGGAAGGCGTCGAACCAATTATGCAGCGCCCGCTCTCCGTCGGCCGCATTTTTCGCCTGCTTTTTCAGGTGCCGAACTATGCCAGACCAGTCAGCGGCCTCTATGGCTTCCGCCGTGGGACGAGATAGATGTTCGAGCGGATTGTCGCCAGCCGTAAGATCTGGCCAGACCTGCGGAATCTGTGTCAGCCACTCCCGCAGACAGATGAAGGTTTGCGGATTGTAATAGGTATAGTCGGTTTCGGGGTTGGCAAGGCCCATGATTTCCGCAACCGCAGGCCCCGTGCCGAAGGGTACGCGGCTGGATTCCCGGGCCTTGATGCGCAGAGTCACGTCTGTCGCGTGATAAATACTGCCGAGTTTGGCGAGCTTGTTGAGCAGATAGAAATCCTCACCGCCACTGCGGCGGGGGAAGCCGCGCACGTGGCAGTAAGTCCTGGCATTGATGGCCAGAGTGCTGCCGATGGTGTGGTAAGCGTAGGGCGAACCGGCCCAGGCCAGGCCTTTAACATAATAATTCAGTGCCTGTTCGTAGAGCGCCGTGGCGCGTCCCACTGCCGAGCCATCGTTCTGATGTTTGAAATCATAGATGCCGGCGCTGTATCCATCCGGCTCTGGCAGATCAAAATAATTCCGTGGCAGAAAAACATCGGCATCGGTGGAATGTATCCAGTTTGAATGAATTTGCGAGCGCGCCATGAGTGCCACCGCGATATCGCTGCCAATTTTCCGCGCGAGGCCGACTGCTTCCCTGTCGGGCAGACGCCGGTCGACGGTTTCCTGGTTCCCGGATTCCGAAGAATGGAACCGATCCACTATCAGCCAGGCGTTGTTGCTGCCGCCGCCGTTGTTGTCACCATGGTTCACTAACTGCAAGTGCCGGTTGTGCCAGAGGACTTCGCCACTCAGGCAAATCTGCTGCATCAGAAGGTCATTGATGTATGTATCGGCGTCGCTGACCGGTTGATTGATGACGAGGATACAGAGGGCATTCTGCTTGTGCAGGGGGCCCAGTTGCAGGCGCGTGAAAAATTCGGCGGTTTCGTTGTAGGCGGGGATAACCAGGCAGTGGTCGAATTGTTGGCTAGCGGGAAAATCCGCCAGCAGATCGACCTCCCGCTCCGCGTGGACTGCAAGATATTTGTGTACGACGGCATCATGCATGGGCGTTTGCCTGCGTGGCATCAGTGCAGCGCGGCGCAAATGGGAAGTTCAGACACTATTTTTGCCTCTATCTCCAGCAGCTCGTCGAACCGGGTCTGGATTTCATTCTCGGAAAAATAGGCTCTCGCCAACTGAATGAACAGATCTTCATGGCGCGCCTCGGATTCGGTAATGGCTCTGTAGAAATTTTTCAGCTCACCCGGCGGCAGCGCTTCGGCAACCAGGCCAAAGCGTTCGCAGCCGCGGGCTTCGATAATACTGCCGAGCAGCAGCCTGTCCAGCAGATAGACCTCCGAGCCCTTGCGCATGGTCTGGCGCAGTGCATTGACATAGAGGTCCCGCTGGTCACTGCCCAGTTGCAGGCCGCGACTGTACAGAATCTTCACCACTTCACGGAAGTGCGTCATTTCCTCGATGGCCAGGTCGGTCATGGCGCGCACGATATCGGGTTTATCCGCATAGTGCGAGAGCATGGACACAGCCATGCCGGAAGCCTTTTTTTCCGCTGCCGCGTGATCGATCAGGAAATCATCAAACTGGTCCAGCACTTTGGCAGTCCAGGCCGGTGTTGTGGCAATGCGCAGTTTAAACATAGAGGTGCCCGTGTTGACCAGTTCCGGTTTTGTAAGCAGCGGCTATTATAGCCGGCGCGGTCATGGTATATAATGCCGCGGCAATGCCTAGCCACAATAACGGGACCTCAGCATGATTATCAAACCGAAAGTACGCGGATTCATATGCACCAATGCACATCCTGAAGGTTGTGCTGCCAACGTACAGGAACAGATAGATTTCATTAAACAACAGGAACCGGTGGCAAATGGCCCCAAAAATGTCCTGGTCATAGGCTCTTCCACCGGCTATGGTCTGGCTTCCCGTATTACCGCGGCCTTTGGTTGCGGCGCCAAAACCTTGGGCATTTTCTTCGAGCGGCCACCCACCGAAAAGAAAACCGCCTCTGCCGGCTACTATAATGCGGCCGCTTTTGACGCCATCGCCCGCAAGGAAGGACTGTACGCGGAAAGCATCAATGGCGATGCCTTTTCCGACGAGTGCAAGCACAAAGCCATCGACATGATCAAACAGAACATGGGCAAAGTGGACCTGGTGGTTTATAGCCTGGCATCGCCGCGGCGCAAGGACCCGGTCACCGGTGAAGTCTACAGCTCTGTGCTCAAGCCCATCGGCAAGACCTACACCGAGAAGAATCTGAATACCGATACCCTGGAAATCGACCAGCTCACCCTGGAGCCGGCCTCGGACGAAGAAATTGCCAATACCGTCAAGGTGATGGGCGGGGAAGACTGGGAGCTGTGGATGCAAGCCTTGCGAGATGCTGATGTGCTGGCGGAGGGCTGCAAAACCGTATCCTATACCTACTTGGGGGACAAAATTACCTGGCCCATGTACGGACACGCCACCATCGGCAAGGCCAAGGAGGACCTGGATCGGGCCGCACAGGCTATTACTGATTTTCTGGCGCCCCTCAAGGGGCAGGCCAATGTCGCCGTGCTCAAGGCGCTGGTCACTCAGGCGAGTTCAGCCATTCCCATCATGCCGCTTTACATCTCCCTGCTGTACAAGGTGATGAAGGAGAAGGGAACCCACGAGGGCTGCATCGAACAGCTTTACCGCCTGTATACCGAAGGTCTCTACAGCAGCAACCCGCGCCTGGATCAGGACAATCGCCTGCGCATGGACAACCTGGAGTTGATGCCGGAAACACAGGCTGAAGTGGAAGAACTCTGGCCAAAAGTCACCGAGGAAAACCTGTTCGAACTGACTGATTACAAGGGTCACCATAGCGACTTTCTGAAGCTTTTTGGCTTCAACCGGGCCGACGTGGACTATGAAAAGGATGTCAGCCTGCAGGTGGAAGAAAATTTCGCGAACTGCTGACTTTCCCATTCGATAGCATCGTTCGATTTTCACGGCCGGTCTTCCGGCCGTTTTTAATGGTGCCGATCCCAGGCCACGACACAGGAGGCCGGTCGGACTATAATGCGCCTCTTTTCCGATATTACATTCGCTGACAGACAGGTACGGCCTCCGATTCATGGAAAAACAGCAGTTTTCACCGACGCTTCTGCATCCGCGCTACTGGTTGACCTGGTTTGGCTTTGGTGTCTGGTGGCTGGTGGCCCAGCTGCCCTATCGCTGGCAGCTCAAGCTTGGCCACTGTCTGGGTTGGATAATTTTTCACCTGGCCAGGGGCCGGCGCCACATTGCTGAACGCAATATTGCACTCTGTTTTCCGCACTTGTCCGCGGCCGAGCAGGCGCAAATGGTGCGCGACACCATGGATTCCACCGCCATCGCCGTGTTCGAGTCCGGCATTATCTGGTTCTGGCCGTCCCGGCGTCTACGCAAGCTGTTTACTGTCGAAGGACTTGAGCATCTTCAACAGGCACAGAGGGAGGGAAAGGGTTTCTTGCTGATGGCCATGCATTTCACCACGCTCGACATCGGCGGTGGCATGCTATGCATGGAGCACTCCTTTGACGCCATGTACCGCCCGCACAAGAACCCGGTCTACGACTATGTGCAGCGTCGGGGGCGCGAGCGGCACGCGGAGTCGACCGTTGTCATCGCCCGCGATGACGTGCGCGGTACCGTCAAGCTCCTCAGGTCCGGCCGCGGGCTCTGGTATGCACCGGATCAGGACTATGGGCACAGACACAGCGTATTCGTCCCCTTTTTTGGTGTGCAGGCCTCGACTGTAACCGCCACGGCGGATATTGCCCGTCTCGGCCGCGCACTGGTCATACCCTTTGTGCAGACCCGCCTGCCCGATGGCGACGGCTACCGGATCAAGGTCTTCCCGCCTCTGAAAAACTTCCCCGAGGGAGACGACCTGGCCGATGCCCGGCGCATCAATGCGTTTGTCGAGGAGCGGGTGCGGGAAAATCCGGCCCAATATATGTGGGTGCACCGACGCTTCAAGACCCGCCCCGAGGGCGAGCCTAGCGTTTACGATTGACAGCGGTATGACTTTGAGCAAAGTTTCTTGTAAGAGGGCGGTGCGAGGATGGGAAAGCCCTTTGGCAAACGTCGTAAATCCATCCATGGAGACTCCCACACGAGATCCCTCTCGTGAGGGTTGCCAAAGGGCTTTCCCATCCTCGCACCTGTGGCGGCACAGAGTTCCAGCTTGAGATTAAAAAATAGGGAGATGCTAGAAGGGGAAAGCCTTGTGTGAAGATAGAGGCGTCAGTACCATTAGCTCTCGTTTTGAACCTTTGATTTTCTGACCTGGAGATCGCATGTTGCAGGGTAGTATGGTGGCTCTGGTAACTCCCATGAAGGCGGATGGCGCACTGGACTGGGAGGCACTGCACAATCTGGTGGAGTGGCACATAGAACAGGGCACTCACGCCATAGCGGCGGTGGGCACCACCGGTGAGTCCGCCACCGTGAGTATGGGCGAGAATATTGAAATCATCCGCAGGGTGGTGGATCAGGTGCAAGGCCGGGTTCCGGTTATCGCCGGTACCGGCGCCAACTCCACATCCGAAGCGGTTGAGCTGACCAGTGCCGCCAGGGATGCCCGGGCCGACGCCTGTCTGTTGGTCACGCCCTACTACAACAAGCCCACCCAGGAGGGTTTGTTCCGCCACTACGAGCATATCGCCCGCAGTGTCGCCATTCCGCAGTTGCTCTACAATGTGCCGGGCCGAACCGGCGTCGATCTGTTGCCGGAAACCGTGGCGCGTCTGGCCGGGGTCGACAACATCATCGGTATAAAGGATGCCACGGGCAATATGCAGCGCGCGGCCGAACTGCTGGCATCGACACCCGATGACTTCCTGTTGTTGTCCGGGGATGACGCCTCGGCCCTGGCACTGATGGCCCTCGGCGGTCACGGCGAAATCTCGGTCACGGCCAATGTGGCTCCCGCGGCGGTTGCCCAAATGTGTGAGCTGGTTTTTCGCGGTGACCTGAAGGAGGCGCGAACCCTCGACGCCAGTCTGCAGCCGCTGCACAAGGCTCTGTTTGTTGAGTCCAATCCCATTCCGGTGAAATGGGCCCTGACCCAGTTGGGTCTGATTGATGAAGGCATACGCCTTCCCATGACCCCGCTCTCCGCCCGGTACTACGATGTCGTGCGCGATGCCATGGTCGCGGCTCACTTGCTGCCATCGTCAAATAAATGAATCCACTATTAATGAATCCGCTATGAAGCCTCTCCGTTTTCTGACTCTGTCCCGTCTTTTTTCAGTCATGGCAAGCGCGGGTCTGCTCGCCGCCTGCGCCAGTTCCGACGATTACTACCGGGCGGAGCCCATAGCGCCGATGAAGGTCCCCGAGGGCATGGAGACCCGATCGCTGGAGCCGCTCTACACTGTGCCGGACATACCGGTGCGCGAAGATGAATTGCTGCTGTCCCGCGACTATGGCAGCTACGAAGCGCCGCGACCCGACCCCCTGGCCACCAGCGGTGCCACCGAATCCGGTGTCAAGATTCAGAGTTTGGGCGACGAGCGCTGGATACTGGCCGACGCCGCCACCTCGCAGATCTGGCCGCGGGTGCAGAGTTTTCTGTCCCATTACGGTATCGGTGTTGACGTCAACAATCCGGCTTCCGGTTTGATTGAGACGAACTGGGTCCATTTCAAGGCGGGGGGCGAACTGAAGCACCGTTTCCGCATCTGGATTGAACAGGGGTTGCGTCCCGGCACCACGGAAGTTCATGTCGTGCAGCGCCAGGTCCCCGAGGCCTTTAGCGATGCCTCTGCCCTGGAGTGGACCAGAAGCTCCCAGGATCCTGAGCGGGAAGCCTATCTGCTGGATGAACTGGCGGCCGCCCTTGCGCTGACCGCCGATAACAGCAGTGCCTCGCTGCTGGGGCAGAGGGTTGGCGGCGAGGCCAAGTCCGATATCAGCTTCATCGATAGCGAACCCGTCCTGCAACTGCGCCTGGATTACGACCGTGCCTGGGCAACCGTTACCTATTCCCTCAAGCAGGAGGAATTTGCTCTTTGGGAGAATGATCGGGGCAAGGGCGTGGCACTGGTCAGTCATCTGGCGGAAAGCGCGCTACCGGAATCCTTCCTGGGTCGTCTGTTCAGCAGTGATGATCTGCCCGAGGAGGCCCCCGCGAGCCTGAACGAGCTCCTGGCGCATTTGTCGCCGGAAGACGAGGTGAAGGATCTGTTCGGCGATATCGCCGGTGTTGCCTACGGCTCCCCCACGGAGCTGCGCCACAGTTATTTGGTGGTGATCAAACCCGGTGACGGTGAAACGGCGATACGCGTGCGTTCCACTGACGGCACCCGGCTGTCACCGCGCCTGGCCCGGGAAATACTCACTGTTGTGCGACGCAACCTGATATAGACGGAGATCAACTTGCGCTTTGCATCTCTGGGCAGCGGCAGCGGTGGCAACGCCACCTTGATCTGTTGCGGTGATACCCGCCTGCTGATCGACTGCGGTTTTGGTGTACGGGAGGCCGAGCGCCGACTGGCCCGGTTGGATGTGGGGGCGGAGACTCTCAGTGCTCTGCTGGTGACCCACGAGCATTCCGACCATATCAAAGGCGTTGGAGCCTTTGCGCGCAAACACGGCACACCTGTTTACATGACCTCGGGAACCTATGTCAGCCGCAACTATGGTCGTATTCCGGAACTGCATCTGATCGAGAACTATCGACCATTTCGGGTGGGCACCCTGGATGTGCAGCCGGTAGCGGTTCCTCATGATGCCCGGGAGCCGGCGCAGTATGTTATCAGTGGCAATGGTCGGCGATTGGGTGTGCTCACGGATCTCGGGTCGGTGACTCCCCATGTGGTGGACGCTTACAGGCATTGTGACAGTTTACTGGTGGAAGCCAACCACGACCCCGCGATGTTGGCCGCCGGCCCCTACCCGCCGTCGCTGAAGGCGCGGGTAGCCAGCCCCTGGGGGCATCTGAGTAATCAGCAGACGGCGGGCCTGCTGCAGCAACTGGAACTGGAGCGATTGCAGCATCTGGTGGTGGGTCATATCAGTCGCAAGAACAATTCCCTGAACCGCGCGGCCGATGCACTGCAAACAGTATTCGCCGGCATTGCCGGCGTTAACAGCATTCTCTACGCCTGTCAGGACGAGGGGTTTGACTGGCTGCATATTAATTAAGGGCACCTCTGTTATTTAGGCCCTCTATTCATTACCTCATTTATCTGTATTATTCATTTACCTGTACTAAAGGTGCGACAGAAATGGAAAAGAAAAACGAGCTGTATACCGGTAAGGCAAAATCGGTTTATGCCACTGAAGACCCCGATCGTCTGATCATGTTTTTCCGCAATGATACGTCGGCATTCGATGGCAAAAAGGTCGCCCAGCTGGATCGCAAGGGCATGGTCAATAACAAGTTCAATGCCTTTATCATGGAAAAGCTGGCGGCTGCGGGCATCCCGACCCATTTTGAAAAATTGTTGTCGGATCAGGAATCCCTGGTCAAGCGCCTGGACATGATTCCCCTGGAATGCGTTGTGCGCAATCGCGCGGCCGGTTCCATCTGTCGCCGCCTGGGTGTGGAAGAGGGTATGGAGCTGAACCCGCCGACCTTCGAGTTTTTCCTGAAGAACGACAAGCTCGGTGATCCCATGGTCAACGAGCACCATATCCGTTCTTTCGGCTGGTGCGCGCCGGAGCATGTGGAAAAAATGAAGGAACTGACCTTCCGGGTAAACGACATCCTCAAAAGCCTGTTTCTCGACGGCAAGATGCTGCTGGTGGACTACAAGCTGGAGTTCGGCCTGTTCAAGGGCGAGTTGCTGTTGGGTGATGAGTTCTCACCGGATGGCTGCCGTCTTTGGGATGCCGAGACCCGCGAAAAGATGGACAAGGACCGTTTCCGCCAGGATCTGGGCAACGTCATCGAAGCCTATGAAACCGTGGGAAAACGTCTGGGCGTTACTTTCTAGAAGCCTGCGCAGTAGAACAATTTCCTACCGCGCGGACTCCCGGTGCTCCCGTCTGTCGGATCATCTGTTACCTTTGTGAGTACCCACTTGCGCAGCGGGCGCCGTGAAACCGTTGTGCTCGTGGTGGGTTTTCCACACGTGTAACCTTATTTCCCAAATTCCCGGAAAAGAAACCACAAAAGGCTTGCATTTCTCTGCGTTTTCCATAAGTCTTTGAAAACAGACAATTTTAATTGCTGTCTAAAATCCCGGCAGAAAGTCTCAAGTCGCTTTACGACGGGCATTTGCCAGCTTTATGCCAATCTGGTTCACAGAGTTATCCACAGTATTTGTGGATAACTTTTGCTTGACAAAAGAGCAGTAATTCGGCTTCCGTAGGGATGCCGAAGATAATGATCCCGTGACAGCTTTCATTGGACGATTTAATGTTCGAATGAAGCAGAGCGCGGGACAACTTGGGGGTCAAAAGGAGAGAGACATGAATGAGCGCCGAAGATATGAGCGCAGTTCCACATCCATAAGAGTGGAAATGACGCACCCGGCTTTTGGCACCGTTATAGGGTTTGCCCGCGATATTTCAGATGGTGGGGCCCAGGTAATGATCGACAATCACCCCTGTCCGCCAGTCGGAACCATCGTTGATGTACGCTTCAAGAAAATGGCCGGTCCCATCAATGATGAACCCGTGGCCATGCGTGTCATGCACAGCTTTCGTAATGTTATCGGGCTGATGTTCGTTTAGTGTGAGGCCGAACCGCCACAGTGTTGCGGCAGACTGATGGTGGCATTGCTGATGGTTTGCAAGCGCGCCGCCTGATCGCAGTCCAAAGCCGTATTGCCTTTGAGATTCAGCTTTTCCAGATAGGCCAGCGTCGCCAGCGGCCCCGTATCCTGAACTGCATTGTAGGACAGGTCGAGTCGGCGCAGCTGTGGCAGTGTGGCCAGGATTTGTAAATCGATAATGGCATTGTGCGCCAGATTGAGCTGTTCAAGATGCCTGAAGGTGCCTAGCCCGTCCAGTGACGTGATGCCGGCATTGGTGCACACCAGAAGTGTCAGTTGTTCGAGATCCTTTATCTCTCCGTCCCTGATGGTCTCCTCAATACAATCCTCGAGAGCGGAATCTGCAATCCGGTAATCCGTGAACAAGGGTTTTGGTGTATAAACCGGCTGATTATTGAACTTCACTTCGTAGTCGCTGCAGGCACTTAACAACAGGCTGCCGGCAATCACCATCACCGCTAATCTCTGAATCATTTTACTCACCTGATTGTCATAAAAACGGAAGCTCTCCAGGAGTGGGCAAAGCATAAAGCACTCCGCCTTTGAAAAACCAGCCTTTTCGGCGGCTCGAGTTTTGCAAACATTGTAAAGAGTTTTCGTTAACCAACTCGACTCAGCGATAGGCACTGCCTTATATAATGAGCACCAATTAAATTTTTAAAGGATCGAATTATGCGTATTCTCCTGGTCGCACTTGTAACACTTGCTTTGACAGCCTGCATGTCAACGGATCCCTACACCGGTGAACAGGGTGCCAGCAATACCGCCAAGGGCATAGGTATCGGGGCGCTGACCGGTGCGGTGGCCGGTGCCCTCGCCAAGGACAGCAGTGAGGGCGCGCTGGCCGGAGCGATTGGCGGAGCCGCCGTTGGCGGTGGAGTCGGCTACTACATGGATCGCCAGGAAGCGAAGCTGCGTCAGCAGTTGCAGGGCTCGGGCGTCCAGGTCAAACGGGAGGGCGAAAATATTCGTCTGATCATGCCCGGCAATATCACTTTCGCGACCGGTCGCGCAGAAGTGAAATCCCAATTTTATTCGGTGCTGAATTCAGTGGTTGAGGTTCTGAAAGAATTTGATAAAACCCGCATCGTGATTTCCGGACATACGGATTCCACCGGCTCCGCCGAACTGAATCAGGCCCTGAGCGAAGAGCGCGCCGGTAGCGTCAAGTCCTATCTGGTCAACAATGGTATCGCCACCGGTCGCATAAGTGCCTATGGCTACGGTTACCGTTCCCCCATCGCCAGCAACGACACAGCCGAAGGACGCCAGGCCAACCGCCGGGTAGAGCTGGAATTGGCACCTATGGAAGAGCTATAAGCTGCAAGCCTCAAGCTGCAAGCGACAAGCCGCAAGTCGGGTTACAACCTTTGCGAAACTCAGGTTTAACCCGACCTGCCACCATCTCCTCCGTAGGTCGGCGTTAGCCACGCAGTGGCGTAACCCAACAATTCACCTTGAACCCGTATCCCATTATCATTTTCTTGCAGCTTGCAGCCGATGCTAATTTTTTAGCATTTTTCTGTTGACATCGTCCCTCAATGTGCTAATTTTGTAGCATAGTGCTAATAAATTAGCATTAATTTAAACATGAGTGCCGAACCCAGCCAATTTCGAGGTCGTCTATGGCAAGCCCGAACCAATTGAGCCGTCGCGAGCGACAGATCATGGATATCCTCTATGAGAAAGGCGAGCAATCGGCGCAAGAGGTGCGCAAGGCACTGCCCGATCCCCCCAGTTATTCGGCGGTGCGAGCCCTGATTGCGCGGCTGGTCGACAAAAAGATTGTGCAGTTTCGAAGCGAGGGCGCGAAATACATTTATTCCCCGGCGGCTGCCCAGGAGAATGTGCAGGAATCGGCGGTGCGGCGCCTGGTGAAGACCTTCTTTCGCGGATCCCGGATAAATGCGGTCAATGCCCTCCTGGATGTGGAGGGCGACAAACTGTCGGATTTGGAAATCGCGGAATTGGAACGAACGATTGCGCGAGTGAAGGAAGTCCAGAGACGTTCCCGGGAGTAGGCCATGCTATCGATCGATCTGTTCAACGGTCTTTTGTTGTTTATTGTCAAAGCACTTTGTATCCTGACGCTGGTGCATTGGCTGGTTGAGCTGTCACGCGATCTATCGGCCGCGGTTGCCCATTGTCTTCTGATCTTCGCCGCCGCTGCGGTCTTTTCGGTTCCCCTGATATCCCCTTACCTCCCTCATCTGTCCCTAGCGCTGGTGCCTCAGGCAATGGCGGAATGGTTGCAATTACCTGTGGTGATCCAGACCAATGGCCAGTTAACCTATAACATATTCATGGTAGCCGCCACTTCCATTTACTTAATCACCGCAGTCTGGTTTTTGTTTTATTTTGCGACAGGAATTGCGCAGGTCGCCAGAATAAATTGCCGTGCCCGGCTGGCTCCGAACGCATTAAAGGAGCTGGTCGCCGATCTTTCACAGCGCTTGCAATTGCACCGAACACCCTTGGTAAAGATCAGCGATGAAGTCGCATCGCCACAGGTCTTCGCTGCCGGTTATCCTGTTGTACTCTTGCCATGTGATTATGCCGGTTGGTCCGGGGATCGCCTGCGTCGGGTACTGGTGCATGAGCTTGCGCATATCAAGCGCCGGGACTGGCCATTGAAAATGATGCTGCATTGTCTGGCTGCGATCCTGTGGTTTGTCCCGTTCATCTGGCACACTCTGCGCCGCAGCGCCTGGTATGCCGAACTCGCCTGCGACGATTATGTGGTGCTGCTCGAAGGCGGTCGCGCCGAATATGCGGATGATCTCCTGGCCCTGTCCATGGAAGCTGCGCCGACTCCCATCGGGGCCGTTGCCCTTGGCAACACACCGGATCTGTATTTGCGCATTCAGGCGGTTCTGGATGTTACCCGCAATCGCCGTCCACTGACGCTCGCGGAATCCGCTTGGCACGGATTTCTGATGGTATTGCTCCTGATACCCCTGGCGTCCGTCAATGCCGTTGTTCATACCACGGAAAGTTTCGTTGCTCACGAATCCAGGCAGCGGTCCCTTTTCATTTTCAATCCAATTTCCCAAAAGCCTCCGGTGGAGGTACCCCCGGCCGTTTCACCGGAAAAACTCGTTCATCTGCGGGACGTTCTTTTGGCGGACATGGATCCGCCACCGGGCCCGAGACAAATAATCACCGTGGCGCGGCAGCATTCACCGGAAAAGCCTGAAGTACCCGAGAAAATGCTGGTATTTCCCGAAATACGTATTGAATCCGGAATAGACATACACGGTGCCCGCGTTCTCACAACACAAATGCCGCAATACCCGCGGCGCGCGCTGCGAAGCGGCATCGAAGGCCGGGTTACGGTTCAGTTTGACGTGGGGGCTGACGGGCTGATTAACGACCTGAAAATTATAGACGCGACGCCCGACGGTGTTTTTGATCGGTCAGTCGCCGAAGCCATCCACCAATTCCGTTTTCTACCACAGCGTGTCAACGGATATCCGGTCATTACAAAAAACGTCACCGAAACGTTTGTGTTCAAGTTGTTAGACGGCAGCACTACAGATAATCAACCCACCCGAATTAGCAGTGACTCAGCACTGCGTTAAGGAGATACGATTATGCTAACTGCCCAACATTGGGGGCCAATGCCCCGGCTATTGATCAGCCTGCCAACAGCGACAGTGACGACTCTATGTCTGCTGTTCTTGATGGCGCGTCTGATTTATATGGATACTCCGCCCCTCGACCCGGAACCCTACCCGAGCTTCCCGCCAGTGGTTATGGAGCCTGCTCCACCCGAACCTCCGGCCATAAAAAAACCGGAACGCGTGAAGCAACCCGAGCCGATTCCGGAGAGACTCATTACCCACTGGGAACCGTCGATGGAGACTGAGGTTAGCATTCCTCGCATAAAGCTCACACCGCCAACGCAGACTGGCATAGGGGCAGCGAACAGTCTTCCTTTTGCGCGTGTGATGGCCCCTCCGGTATACCCCTTCCGCGCGGCCAATCGCGGCATTGAAGGCTTTGTTGATCTGCGTTTCGACATCACCGCTACCGGGGCGACGCGAAATATTCAGGTCACCCATGCGGAGCCCGAAGGAGTCTTTGAACAATCAGCACTCACGGCCGTGGCGCGTTGGCGTTTTCAGCCGAAGATGGTGAATGGCAAACCCGAACCCTTTATCGGCTTGTCCAAACGCGTAAGATTTACGCTGGAAAAGTGACGGATCTGTAGTGCCCGCTTGACGCCTCTTCGGAGGCGTTTTTTTATTGGCTGATATTGAATGCTAAAATGACCAGGCTTTGTAGCCATAATCCGAGTCCATAATGTGAAAATATCCATTATTTGTCTGGCCGATGAACGTCTGGCGGCTGCGAGCGACTGCGCTGAAAAATGTGGATTGCGGATCGCGACGCAAGTCGATGACGGCCAGGACTACTCGCTGATCTTTGCCCGCGACCAGGTATGCCTGCGCAGCAACCGGGCTAGCCACGGCGATATTCTCGTGGATTTCTGTGCGGGTGGGGCGGCGCACAGACGCCGTTTCGGGGGTGGCAAGGGTCAGCTTATCGCCAAGGCGGTGGGTTTGAAGAGCGGCATCAGGCCTCATGTTTATGACATGACGGCGGGGCTGGGAGGTGACAGCTTTGTTCTTGCCAGTCTCGGTTGTCCGGTCACTCTGTTCGAACGCAATCCGATTGTGTACGCGCTGCTGGCGGATGGCCTGGCACGCGCTCGGAATCATGCCCGGGAGAAGGATCCCGAGCTAGGGGATATCCTCGGCAGGATGCGGCTTGAATCGGTCGACAGTATTGACTGGTTGCGACACACCAAAGATAAACCGCCGGTGATCTACCTGGACCCCATGTTTCCAGAAAGAAAAAAGGCGGCCAGTGTCAAAAAGGAAATGCAGGCATTTCACGGCTTGGTCGGCAAGGATGACGACGCATCTGATCTGTTGCAGGCGGCGTTGCAGGTTGCCGAATATCGGGTAGTGGTCAAGCGCCCGCGCATCGCTCCGGAAATTTCGGGACCGGAGCCATCCTATCGGCTGGAAGGCAAATCTTCCCGTTACGATATCTATGCCTTGAAGAGCCTCGAAAAACAGTATTGAACTGCGGCATTCGTCAGGATTTTGTGCTGAAGAGAATATCCAGTGCCTCGCGGCGTTTTTCGGGGGCGTACATATCAATGGTAAACATGAATTCGTCCACGCCCACTTCCTCCGAAAAATAACTCAGGCGCTGTTTGATATGAGCGGCGTCGCCGACAATGGCCAATCCCAGAAATGACTTGACCGCCTCTTCTTCCTCCGGACTCCAAAGGCTATCCATGGTCTCCACCGGAGGCCGCAACCAGAGTGGTTGGCCGCGCAATAAGGCGTGTAT
The DNA here is from genome assembly GCA_964515945.1 of uncultured Cellvibrionaceae bacterium. Classification (GTDB taxonomy): domain Bacteria; phylum Pseudomonadota; class Gammaproteobacteria; order Pseudomonadales; family Cellvibrionaceae; genus CAYQQJ01. Next base: position 15,561 of record CAZEWY010000002.1, on the reverse strand, counting down.
TCGCTGATGTGATGTCGTAGCCAGAAACCGCGCTTCGTCATCGGTCGCTGCCGCAATCAGGGGTAGCCCCAGCATCACATAAGGTTTGTCCAGCACGTCGGATGGACGAAATGTCTGCTTGTAAATCGCGATGGCTTCGAAAGCATGGCGCGGGGCAAAATGGCCGGCGAAGGCATAAGGCAGGCCCTTGGCGGCAGCCAGTTGAGCGCTGAAGAGACTCGACCCGAGCAACCAGATGGGCACTTGGGTGCCGGCGCCGGGTATGGCTTTCAAAAGCTGCCCGGGTTTCAGGGGCGACAGCAGCTCCTGCAGAACCTCCACCGCCTCCGGAAACTGATCCGCCGCCGCAGTATCCCGGCGCAGTGCGCGACTGGTGATTGGATCCGTGCCGGGGGCGCGGCCCAGGCCGAGATCTATTCGGTCGGGGTAGAGGCTGGCCAGAGTGCCGAATTGCTCCGCGACAACCAACGGCGGGTGATTGGGCAGCATGATGCCGCCGGAGCCGACTCTCAGGGTGCGGGTGCCGCCGGCAATATAGCCGATCAGCACTGCCGTGGCGGCACTCGCAATGCCCTCCATGTTGTGGTGTTCCGCCAGCCAAAAGCGGTTGCAGCCGAGGGATTCCGCGTGGCGGGCATAGGCGAGAGTATTGTTCAGCGTGACGCCGACAGTCTCACCCTCGCGCACGGATGCGAGTTCCAGCAATGAAAAAGGTGTGTGCCGCAGCATGTGTTGCCCCGATTTTTTAGGCCCCGCGCCCATCTCCGCCTTTATCCGCAACCAGCAGTTCAACCAGAATCTGCTGATAGATCGCGCTCAAGGTGTCGAGGTCCTTGGCGCGCACACATTCATCAACCTGGTGGATGGTGGTATTGAGTGGTCCCAGTTCCACCAGTTGTGCGCCGGTGGGGGCAATGAAGCGGCCGTCGGAGGTTCCGCCGGAGGTGGAGAGTTTTGCCGGGTAGCCGGCAATTTTCTTCACGGCGCCTTGAGTGGCCTCCACCAGGGCACCCTCCGGTGTCAAAAAAGGATGCCCGGACAGCTTCCATTCCAGCTCGTACTTCAGATGATGCGCATCCAGAATGGATTCGGTGCGGCTGCGCAGTTCCGACTCGGTCAGCTCCGTGGAAAAGCGAAAGTTGAAAACAATGTTTGCATCGCCGGGAATGACATTGGTGGCACCGGTACCACTGTTGAAATTAGAGATCTGGAAGCTGGTGGCGGGAAAGTGACTGTTGCCGTTGTCCCATTCTTCAGCGATCAGCTCGGCCAGGGCCGGTGCGACGGCATGAATCGGATTTGCGGCCAGGTGCGGATAAGCCACGTGCCCCTGTCGGCCCTTGACTGTCAGTTCGGCACCGAGAGAACCGCGGCGGCCGTTTTTGATGATATCGCCCACGTCCTTACTGCTCGAGGGCTCGCCGACCAGGCACCAGGTAATTTTTTCCCCCCGCGCTTCCAGCCATTCCATGACCTTGACCGTGCCATTGACGGATGGACCCTCTTCGTCACTGGTGATCAGGAAGGCGATGCGCCCCCGGTGGTTTTCATGTTCGGCGACAAAGTTTTCACAGGCCGTGATCATGGCGGCCAGGCTGCCCTTCATATCCGCCGCGCCGCGCCCAAAAAGCATGCCCTGCTCTATGGTGGGCTCAAAGGGTGGGTTGCGCCATTTGTCCTCGGGCCCGGGAGGTACCACGTCTGTGTGGCCGGCAAAGGCAAACAGGGGACCCGTGTCGCCGCGTACCGCCCAGAAATTGTCCACATTGCCAAAGCGCAAGCGTTCGGTGCGAAAACCTATGGCCTCCAGGCGCTCGATCATCAAAGCTTGACAGCCCGCATCCTCGGGGGTGATCGAAGGCCGGCGGATAAGTTCGCAGGCCAATTGCAGGGTTGGGGAAAGACTCATTGGCGGCGCCTGTCGGGTTTCAGTTGTGGGCATGCAATTCTTCATTCAGTGCAACGGCGCTGCGATTGGTCTTGCACTCCACGGCACCGGTGATGGAATTGCGGCGGAAGAGCAGGTCGCTTTTGCCGGCCAGATCCCGGGCCTTGATATGTTCAACCAGCGTGTTGTGCTCGTCCAGCAGAGCCACCTTGGTACCGGCGGTCACGTAAAGGCCGGACTCCACGGTGCAACGATCCCCGAGCGGAATGCCAATGCCGGCGTTGGCGCCGAGCAGACACTCCCTGCCGACAGAAATCACGATGTTGCCGCCGCCGGAAAGGGTGCCCATGGTGGAGCTGCCGCCGCCAAGATCGGAACCTTCGCCAACCACCACGCCGGCCGAGATACGGCCCTCAACCATGCTGGTGCCGAGGGTGCCGGCGTTAAAGTTGACGAAACCCTCATGCATGATGGTGGTGCCTTCGCCAATATAGGCACCCAGGCGCACCCGAGCCGTATGGGCGATACGCACACCTTTAGGTACCACGTAGTTGGTCATCTTCGGAAACTTGTCCACGGACTCCACGGACAACAGTGTGCCGGACAGGCGCGCTTGCAGTTGGCGTGCCGGAAGTTCTTCCGGATCCACGGCGCCCTCGCTGGTCCAGGCGACGTTTTTCAGCACCCCGAAAAGGCCCGTCAAATTGGTGCCGTGGGGTTTCACCAGGCGGTGAGACAGGAGGTGCAGTTTCAGAAAGGCCTCGGGCACGGATGTGAGGGCGGCGTCAGTAGCCAGCAGGGTGGCGACCAGGGGCCGCGTGCTGGATTGCATGGCGTCGGTAGTGGTCGCCAGCCCGGTTTCGCCAAGCTCGCGGAATTTACCGGCCAGCGCACTCGCTTGCTCACGAGTCAGCGGCAGAGCGGCATTGCCCGAGCTGTAACCCAATAGTTCGGCTACGGCCCTGGTGACGGCGGCGGACGGATTGAGAAGTGGTTGAGGGTAATAGACTTCCAGCCATTCCCCGTTTTGATTTTGTGTGCCGACGCCGAGGCCCAGGCTGTAAATATCTGTCATGGGTTTAAATCCGAATTGAGTTAAAGGATAGAGCGCGGGACATTATGCAAAAATTTGTGCATAGTCTGTGCCTTTGAAGCCGCTGTGTAGGCTTTTGCCGGTGTCCAGGAGCGGGCGCTTGATCAATGTGGGGTGAGTCAGGATCAATCGCGTGGCTTCACCGGAGAGCGCCAGCTGTTTTTCCTGCTCACTCAGCTGTTTCCAGGTTGTACTGCGCTTGTTGATCAGATTATCGACACCGAGAATGTGCAGCCAGGTTTGCACGTCGCCTTCGTTGATACCGTCGCCGCGGAAATCGTGGAAGCGATAATCCACCTGGTGTGTGTCCAGCCACGCCCGCGCTTTTTTCACTGTGTCGCAATTTTTGATACCGTAGAGCACTGTCATGAACAAGCTATCTCCTGGGGAAGTGGTCCGAGGGTTGCAAGGATAACAAATTGAGGTCGAGAGTTCATGGAGGGTTCATGGAAATTCACGACCCGCGCCGAGCATGAGAGGATAAAAAAGTTATGATTTTGGCCGGGTTTGCACGGGAGCGTCTGTTGCTTTACGCTCTCGGTCTTTCAATATTGGCTGGAACATTGGCCGCAACGACTGTCGCCGAGGCGCAGACCATCCGCCCATTCACTACCGATGGCTGTAGCGCCTTTCCCGATGGCAGCCCGCACCAGAACGAGCTCTGGCTGGAGTGTTGTGTTGCCCACGACAGAGCCTATTGGCTGGGCGGTACTTACACTCAGCGTGAGGCTGCGGATCGCCGGTTGCGTCAGTGTGTGCAGGAAGTGGGCGCGCCCGCCGTGGCATCCTTGATGCTGATCGGTGTGCGCGTGGGCGGTTCACCCTTCTGGCCGACGACCTTTCGCTGGGGGTATGGCTGGGACTATCCCAGAGGCTATCGGGAACTGACCCCCGAAGAGCTGGCCCAGGCGCGGAGACTGACAGATCCCGAAGCCATAGCCGTCGAAAGTTTGCACTAATTGCCACCGCAAGCAAGACCACACTGAGGAGAATTTCAATGATCGACCGACGTCTGTTCGGTGTACTATTCATCGCCTTGTCTCTGACGGCCTGTACAGGCGGTGAAACCGAAGAGGTTCACGTGGACAAGCTGGCCCATGCCTGCGATCTGCTCGAACGCGTGGACACGGCAACACTGGCCGGTTTTGAGACCGCCCGCATGCAACGCAGTGAAGAAGACAATGCGGAGTTCAACGTGCGTATTTCGCAATGCGACCACTACGGCGCCGACATGTCGCAGCGTTTCAGCCTGGTGGTGCGGCAGGACTTTTCCAATCGCAAGCTGAAATCCGGCGAGGAGCAACTGATGGAACTGCGGCAAAAGCTTGGCGAGTTCGCGGAGGACGGCGTGGAGTGGCATCAGATAGACGGACTCGGTGAAGCGGCCGCCTGGAACGGTACCGCCAACCAGCTGACCATCTACGAAGACAGCGGGCATACCACTCTGGCCTTTTCTGTGTACGGCACAGCCAATGACGAGGAAAAAGCCCTGGATCTGGCTCACGCCACCATACTCGAAACGCCTTATGGGTCATTGCAGTGATGACGGAGCCAAGTGGAATACTCTACAATCCCTCCCGGGCAACCGGCGGCTTGCACAATGCCATCGCTGACCGGACAGTGCCAATAAGACAAAATTACTTTCAGTAATACCCAGCACTAATCATAATCCAGCACCATCACGGAAGATCGAAATATCATCAGGGAGATCCATCATGCTGCGTTTATTCGTTTGTTTCTGTATCGCCTTCTGTGCCATTGGCTACTCACCTGCGGGCACTTCTGGCGATTTGCCCCGTGCTGTTTTGCCACCCGGTTCGTCACCCGGAGAGACGGTCGAACCGCCAGAGTTGATGCTGGCGAATGTTTATGAACGGCAGGTCGATCTCCAGGATTATTGGGTCAGTGAAAAGCTGGACGGCGTCCGTGCGTATTGGGATGGGGAGCGTCTTATCTCCCGCCAGGGCAACCTTTATCACGCGCCTGACTGGTTCACCGCAGGCTTTCCGGAGCAGCCCCTGGATGGCGAACTCTGGATGGGGCGGGGGACTTTTGCTGAACTTTCTGGTGCCGTGAGGCGTCAGACCCCGGATGATAGTCAATGGCAACATATCCGCTTTATGGTCTTTGACCTGCCCGACTCCCCGGCGCCTTTCGATCAGCGTCTGAACACCCTGCGGAGTCTGATAGCTGCCCGGTCGTCGCCCTATCTTTGCCTGGTGGAACAGTTCCGGGTGTCCAGCCATAAAATGCTGGAGGCCCGGCTGAATGCTGTGGTGGCCGGGGGTGGAGAAGGCTTGATGCTGCATCGCGGGGATTCTCTCTACCGGGGGCTGCGTTCCGACGACCTGCTGAAGGTAAAGACGTATCTCGACGCTGAAGCGGTTGTTCTTGCCTATGTTCCGGGTAAGGGCAAGTTCACCGGTATGATGGGGTCAATGGTCGTGGAAACAGCGGATGGTGTGCGATTCAGGTTGGGCTCGGGCTTTTCGGATGCCGAACGAGCGGATCCGCCGCCTATTGGCAGCAGCGTCACCTTCAAGTATTACGGCAGGACCCGCCACGGCGTCCCCCGATTCGCCAGCTTTCTCCGGGTTCGAGCCGATTATTGATTCTGGCCCCTGGCATGGAACCGCTTTTGAAGTGTTTGGCAAATGTCAGACAAATATCGACGAGAGAGAGCTTCGGGGGTAACAATAGCCCCGGCTGACCGGTAGAATAACGGTCTGCGCGCGAGCTAGGGAATTTGGAAGTCGCGCGCCCAAAACTAATCAGGTCAAGCAGAAGGTGGTGGTACAGCAATCGGATCAATCCGGAAAATGAGGCATTCCATGAGCAATAAGGCAAGCTAGAATCATGTCCAGTTCCACAGGCAGCTTGGTTCAATCCCTGCACCTCAGCGAGGAAAAGTATCGCCTGCTGGTGGAGGCTGTCTCCGATTATGCCATTTTTCTGCTTGATCCTCATGGCATAGTCAGTAGTTGGAACAAGGGCGCCAGACATATTACCGGATACACCGCGGACGAGATTATCGGTCACTATTTTTCCCGCTTCTACCCAGAGGAATCCATCGAACTGGGATGGCCCGAACACGAGCTTCAGGTCGCAAAGCTGGAAGGTCGCTTCGAAGATGAAGGCTGGCGCATCCGCAAAGATGGGTCTCGCTACTGGTCGAACGTCATCATTACCGCCCTCTACGACGATGATGGGCTCCTCTGGGGCTATTCAAAAATAACCCGGGATCTTACTGAACGCCGCCTTTATGAGGAATCACTACGGCAGAGCGAAGAGCGATTTCGGCTGCTGGTGGAGGGGGTTCGGGACTGTGCTATTTTTCTGCTCAGCCCGCAGGGCATCGTCAGCAGTTGGAATGCTGGTGCCGAGCAAATCAAAGGCTACAAGGCCAGCGACATCATTGGCCAGCATTTTTCCCGATTCTACCCCCGTGAAAAAATTGAACAGCGCTGGCCGGAGCATGAGCTCGAAATCGCTCGAGCCGATGGTCGTTACGAAGAAGAAGGCTGGCGTATTCGCAAGGACGGTTCACGCTTCTGGGCCAGCGTGTCCATCACCGCACTGCATGACCCGGATGGCGAGCTCTACGGTTTTGCCAAGGTGACGCGGGATTTGTCGGAACGCAAGCGTATCGAAGCGCTGGAACTGGCGGAACAGCGCATGAATGAATTTCTCGCCATGCTGTCCCATGAACTCCGCAACCCCCTGGCACCCATGCGCAGTGCTCTCAGTGTCATGCAAATGGCGAAGCCGGAGGATCCGGCGCAAAAGCGCTCGCGGGAGGTCATAGAGCGGCAGGTCAACCACATTACCCGGCTGGTGGATGATCTGCTGGATGTGAGCCGGGTAACGGCTGGCGCCATCAAATTGGTAAGGGAGCCGGTGGATATAGCGGAAGTCGTTGCACGGGCCGTCGAAACAAGCCAGCCTCTTATCGAGGCCCGGGGGCATCACTTCGAGCAGTCGCTTCCCGACGCGAAAATCATGGTCAAGGGAGATCTGGTCCGGCTGACGCAGGTGTTGATCAATCTTCTCAATAATGCCGCACAGTACACTTCCGAGGGCGGCGAGATTAAATTGTCAGTAACCACAGCGGCGGATCTGGTGATTATTCGGGTCCGGGACAATGGCGAGGGCATCCCCCCGGAACTGCTGCCCGAGGTTTTCAGTCTTTTCACCCAGGGCGAGAGGGCACTTGACCGCGCCCAGGGTGGCTTGGGAATCGGCCTGACGCTGGCGCGCCAACTGATTGAAATGCAAGGTGGCAGTATCAATGTGTCGAGTGATGGCACCGATCAGGGCAGCGAGTTTGTCATACGCCTGCCGTTGCTCGAGGTGCGCCCGCCTGCGCCCGCGGTGCCGGAACCGCACCGGCTGGATGGACCATCGCCTTCGTTGCGCATTTTGATGGTGGAAGATCTGCCCGACGTGGCCGAAGGCATGCGCATGATTCTGGAAATCTGGGGGCACGAGGTCATGGTGGTTGAAGAGGGGGCCAAGGCGCTGGATCTGGCGGCCTGGTACCGACCGGAGGTGGTGTTGCTGGATATAGGGCTGCCGGGAATGAGCGGCTACGAAGTGGCGCGGCAGCTCAGGAAACTGCCGGAATTGGACAATGCAATTCTGATTGCGCTCACGGGTTACGGACAGAAAACGGACCGGGACAAGGCCTACGCCGCTGGGTTCGACCATCATCTGGTCAAGGGCGGCAGTCTGGAAGGATTGAGGAATCTCTTGCGCCGCGACTAGCGATTCTTATTTTCCATTCTTTTCAACCTTGCCTAAAGAAAGCCCAAAAACGGCAACACCATCAGTGCCGCGATAATGCCGATTCCCAGGACGCAGCCGATGACTTGCCAGGGGCTGGTCGCGAACTTGTGCCAGAAGGTTGGTGCCTCGCCAGTGGCCACCAGTTCGGCATAGGTTTCCTGCATCCGTCGGACCCGCTGCGCCTGATAATGACTGAGAGCGGCACGCGCGTCCGCCAACTGACTCGAATCCGCGAGCCAAATGGCAGCGACGCCACTTCCCCAGCGGCCGGTGCTGGTTTCGTAGACATCAAAGCCCCCCTGCTGGAAAACCCGACGCACCTCGTCGGCCTCGTCTTCGGGCACATTGCTCAACTTGAAAAGTAAATCCGCCATTTTCTGATCTCGATAAAACTCTCGATAAAACAACCCAGTTAACGCGGCTGCGCAAAATTCTGGGTCCAGTACCGCCCGAAATCCGACGCCGGATTTTCACTCAGGGCCGCGCCCATTTCGGTGAATGCGGCATTCATGATGTTCAGGCAGTGCCCTGGGCTGTCCAACAACCCCTGCATCACTTCGCCGACAGAGGTCTGGCCCGCCGCAATATTCTCTCCCGCGCTTTGCCATGAATAGCCGGCGTCGGTGAGCCGGTCGCCAACCGTGGAGCCGTCGCTGCCGGTATGGCTGAAAAAATTATTTCCGGCCATATCGTCGGAATGGTTCTGTGCGGCGTGGTCGATGGTGCAGTGCCAGACCAGCGGCCCCGTAGCGCCGGCGGGCTGATCACCGCAGTTGCGGGCGACCGCCCGGGCATCGTTGACCTGTGCCAGCATTTCTATATCGTCATCGGACATGCACTCGTCGATAACCGCCTGACTGGTGGCGCCGACATTGTCGGCCGTAACAAAACTCCAGGATTCGCCGGGAAACAGGCTGCCGTCACTGGCCATGAGTTCCTCGGTCACAGTGACAGTGTACCGGGTTTGCGGCTGTAAGGGCGCCTCGGGAGCGATAATCAGCTCGTCGGCACCGGCGGTATAGATCAGTTGCGCGGCAATGGCGACTCCATTCTGCGATACAGAAACCGTCTCTGACGACAGGGTTTGCTCCATCAGCGGCTGGCTGAATTCAATCCTGATATCGGTGACCAGCGCGCAGCGGGTGGCATCCGCCGCCGGCGAGTGGGAGACAATAGTAAAACCCGAGGGGGCGTCATCCGGGGATTCCGTCGATGAATCACCGCAGTCCGCTTGCATCGCGGAAGGCACCATGGGGAGGGTTTCCTCATCCGCATCTCCACCGCAGGAACTGAGGAGAACCCATGTCAAACAGCAAACAGACAGACGAAGGAGCGCACGCATAGCGATTTCCCGTTGAGGTTTGGTTCCGGGTAGTCGCTTAGAAGCGGATACAGCGGTTTAATTCCCGTGGCGGGATAAGGGCTGTGGGATCAGGCTTTACGTGTGATTTTGGCCTTGCGGCGCGCGGGATAACAGCTTGTGCAGATGGGGCATTGCATGCCGTCGCAACCGCGGGCGCTGCAATACTCGCGCCCGTAGTAAATAATCTGCAGGTGCAGGCGGTTCCATGCATCCTTGGGAAAAAGCCGTTTCAAATCCTTCTCGGTCTGCACCACATTCTTGCCGCTGGTCAAACCCCAGCGCTGCGCCAGCCGATGAATATGGGTATCCACCGGAAAGGCCGGTTCACCAAAAGCCTGGCACATTACCACACTCGCGGTTTTGTGGCCCACGCCCGGCAATTCCTCCAGAGCCGCCATATCGGCGGGGACTTCACCATCATATTTTTCCACCAGAATCCGTGACAGCTTGCTGATGGCTTTGGACTTCTGCGGCGACAATCCGCAGGGACGGATAACCGCGCGGATTTCATCAACGGGCACCTTGGCCATGTCGTGAGGGTTATTCGCTAGTTGCCAGAGATTGGGGGTGATTTGATTAACACGTTCATCAGTGCACTGGGCGGAAAGCAGTACCGACACCAGCAGGGTGTAGGCGTCTTTGTGATGCAGCGGAATTGGCGGATTCGGATAGAGTTCCTGCAGGTGCCGCATAATGAACTCGACGCGCTCGGCTTTGCGCAGGTTACGCAGTGGTTTCTCTGGCAGGTGGTTGGCCATCATGGTATCGATTGTCATATTTCGGTTTAGAAAATTCAGTTTGGGGGCTTGTTTAAAGCCTGCGCCTATTTACTCATTAGCGATTTTCATCTTCGTAAGAGGGCTCCCAGGCGCTTCGCGTAAGGCTTTCCGAAAACGTCGTAAATACGTCCCTGTAGACTCCGCCACGAGGTCCCTCTCGTGACGGTTTCGGAAAGCCTTACGCGAATCACCTCGGACGGGCATAGTAAGTCATTCTTTTCTTGCGGGCCGCTACTGCGGAAATAATAACGAGTGATCAAGCATTCAGGGTAAAAATGCCTTCACTTGGAGCAGCCGGGGTCGCGCAGGGTGAAGGTTCGGCAACCGTCACAAGAGGGACCTTGTGACGGAGTCTACAGGGACGTATTTACGACGTTTGCCGAACCTTCACCCTGTGTGACCCGATAACTCTCTTACGAAGACAAAAATCGCTAACACATAAACACGCTTGTTTGGGATTTTAAACAGGCTCTTAGAGAGTTTGTATGAAATTCTTAATACGCTGTGCCGCCTCTATACATTCTTCCGTGGAGGCAACCAGCGCCAGGCGCAGGCGATTCTCTCCGGGGTTTCCCTGGGCGGTGGCGCGGGCCAGATAGCGGCCCGGCAAAACCGTCATGTTCTGGCTGGCGAATAATTGCTGCGCAAAATCCGTGTCGGCAATCGGCGTCTTGGGCCACAAATAAAATCCCGCGTCCGGCCGCTTTACTGGCAGCACATCGCCGAGTATGTTCAATACGGCATCGAATTTCTGCCGATACAGGTCGCGGTTGGCTTTTACGTGAGCCTCGTCCTGCCAGGCGGCAATGCTGGCGTACTGGGTTGGCACCGGCAGGGCGCAACCGTGGTAGGTGCGGTAGAGCAGGTATTTTTCCAGCAGGCGCGCATCGCCGGCGACGAACCCCGAACGGAGCCCGGGCAGATTGGAGCGCTTGGACAGGCTGTGAAAGACCACGCAGCGGCTGTAGTCGTCCCGGCCCATTTCCGCGCAGGCCTGCAACAAACCGGTGGGCGGCTGCTCCTCGTCAAAATACAGTTCCGAATAGCACTCATCGCTGGCAATAACAAAATCGTAACGGTCCGCCAGTGCAATCAGTTTTTGTAGCTGGCCGCTGTCCAGAACGGCGCCGGTGGGATTGCCGGGGGAGCAGAGGAACAGCAACTGGCAGCGCTGCCATTCAGCCGGGCTCACGGCGTCAAAATCCGGGATAAAACCCTTGTCCTCGGTGCAGTTCAGAAACACCGGTTCGGCACCGGCCAAAAGCGCCGCACCTTCATAGATCTGATAGAACGGGTTGGGCATAAGGACGCTGCCGCCATCCACGCAGGCCTGGGTAAAGGAAAACAGGGCTTCGCGAGTGCCGCTGACTGGCAGCACATTGGCCTCATTCAGGCTGTGGTTGCCGAGCTTGAAACGCCGCTGGGCCCAGGCCGCGATGGCCCCCTGCAATTCCGGCAGTCCCGCGGTTGACGGGTACTTCGCCAACTGAGGCAGTTTGGCGGTCAACTCCCTCAGAACGAATTCCGGCGGTTCATGTTTCGGCTCGCCGATGGACAGGGCAATGTGGGGCAGGGAGTGATTGGGTTCCACCACCGCCTTGAGTGCGCGCAGTTTCTCGAAGGGGTAGGGCTGCAGCAAGTTCAGTCTGGGATTCATAAATGGCTACTGAAAAATGGAATATTTTATTGGCATTGGTTGCCTCTAAAGGTTGAACTGCTCCACTCGCAGGTCCAACTCGCGACAAATGGTTTTTTGCAGTCGTTCGCAAATTTCGGGATCGCTCAGGGGCTGACCGGATGCATCGGTAATAAAGAATACATCTTCCACCCGTTCGCCCAGGGTGGAAATTTTAGCATTTTGCAGGCGTATACCCAGATCCATGAAAATTCGGCCGATGGTTGCCAGAAGGCCGGGGCGGTCGGGGCTGATGACTTCGAGGACCGTGTAGCCACTGACCATGTCGTTGCTGATACGGGCGCGGGTGGGAGTGGCAAACTGTTTCAGGCGACGTGGCGTGCGGCGGCTGATGATGGTGGAATAGTCGCCGACCAGGCTGAGTTCCGCTTTAAGTTCGCGCTCAATGGTGGCTACCCGTCGCGGATTGTCGCCGATAGGCTGGTCATTTTCATCGAGCACATAGAAGGTGTCTATGGTGTAGCCGCTGGCGGAGCTGTAGACCCGGGCGTCCTGGATATTGAGGCCCAATTGCGACAGGGCAGTGGCAACAGCCAGAAATACATTCTGCTCGTCCATCACGCGCACAAAAATCTGGGTGGCACCGGCATAGAGATTGTTGGTGGTTTCGCGAATGAGCACCAGTGGTTTGGTGCTGTCGTGGCGGGCAATGGCCTCTGTCTGCCAGGCGATGTCCAGGTGGCCTTCGCGCAGAAAATATTCATCACCCATATCGCCCCAGATGTCGCGAATGCGTTCTTCGCTCAAACCCTTGTCCGCAAGCTTGTAGATGGCCTGCTGCTGGGTCTCTTCGATAATGTCCTGCTGATCCACGGTATTTTCCAGGCCGCGTCTCAGCGCGCGCTTGGTTTCCAGATACAGCTGGCGCATCAGGCTGGCCCGCCAGGTGTTGTAGATCTCAGGGTTGGTCGCGGACATATCGGCCACGGTCATGGTGTAGAGATAATCCAGGTGGGATTGGTCTCCGACCTGGAGGGCGAAATTATGAATGACATCGGGATCGGAGATATCCTGCTTCTGCGAGACATAGGACATCAACAGGTGCTTTTCCACCAGCCAGACCACTAGCCGGGTTTCCCGGCGGTTGAGTCCGTGGCGCTCGCAGAAGCGCTGCGCGTCCTGGGCTCCCAGGATCGAGTGGTCGCCGCCGCGACCCTTGCCGATATCGTGGTAGAGGCCGGCAATATACAAGAGTTCGGGTTTCGCCAGGCGTTTCATGACATGGAAGGCAATACGGAAATCCTCACCCGCGTCATTGCGGAGGAAGCGGCTCATGTTTTCGATAACCAGCAGGGTGTGTGCGTCGACCGTGTAGCGGTGAAACAGGTCGTGCTGCATCTGCCCGGTAATCTGCCCGAATTCTGGTAAATAGCGGCCCAATATGCCGTAGCGTTTCATGCGTCTGAGTTGAACCGGCAGGTCCTGGTTCAGGCTGAACAGCTCCATGAACAGCTTGTTGTTCTGGGGCTGCCGGCGAAAGTCATCGTTGATCAGCCAGCGGCTTTCCCGTATCAGGCGAATGGTTGCGGCGCGCACGCCCTCAATGGACCTGTCGCGCCCCATAAGCAGAAAAATCTCGAGCAGGGCACTCGGCGTCTCCTCGAAAACTTTGTCGTGAGTGACCTCGATAAAGCGGTTGTGCAACTGAAAGCGGTCGTTGATGGGTGTGATGACCGCGGATTGTTCACGGTGAATGGCCTCGTCCAGGTACTGCAGGAGCACATCGTTCAGTTCGTGCAGGGTCAGTACCGTGCGATAATACTGGTGCATGAACTGCTCGACCGCCAGACCTTTATCGGTGCCGCTGTAGTCGAAGAGAGTCGCCAGCTCTCGCTGGTATTCAAACAGCAGGCGCTCGTCGGCGCGACCGGCAATCATGTGCAGGCCGTAGCGCACCCGCCAGAGAAACTCCTCGCCCCGGCGCAGTATGCCGAATTCATGCTCGGTGAAAAAATCCTGACCCTGGAGCTCCACCAGCGTCTGCACGCCGAAGTAGCGCTTGGCGACCCAGTTGATCATCTGGATGTCGCGCAGGCCCCCCGGGGAATTCTTGATATTGGGTTCGAGGTTGTATTCGGTATTGTTGTGCTTGGCGTGGCGCTGCTTCTGCTCTTCCCATTTCGCGTCGAAGAAATCAGGCACCGACCACATATATTGTGGCCCGGTCAGCACCTGCAACTGATCGCGCAATTTGTCGTTGCCCGCTATGCGGCGCGCTTCGATGACATTGGTGGCAACGGTGATATCCTTTTCGGCCAGGGCAATGCACTGGTCGAGGGTGCGTACACTGCTGCCGATTTCGAGCCCTATGTCCCAGAGGAAGGTGATGAAGTCCCGCAACTCGTCGGTGTATTTATGCTCCGCGCAGTTGTCCAGCAGGATCAGAATATCGATATCCGAGTGGGGGTGCAGCTCGCCGCGCCCGTAACCGCCCACGGCGATGAGGCTGATGTCGTCATCCCACGGGTACTGGTGCCAGGCGTAGTGCAACAGCATATCCACAAACGCGGCGCGCTCCGCCACCAGTTGACGGATGTCGTTGCCCTCGATGAATCGCCGGTCAAAATGGGTATTGACGCCCTGAATGGCATCCTTGAAAACCCGAACCCTCGGCCGGTTCTGCAGATCCTGCAGAAATTGCTGCTGGTTGAAGAAGAGCGGTTGACCCGTGAAGGTGTTCGCCACTAAAAGGATTCCTCGGAGCGGGCGGTGAAGACCTCAACACCATCGCGGGTGACGGCCAGGGTGTGCTCCCACTGGGCCGATAGCCGACCGTCCTTGGTTTCCACTGTCCAGCCGTCGCTCTTGAGCTTGGTGTGGTGCCTGCCGGCGTTGATCATGGGCTCGATGGTGAAGGTCATGCCTTCCTGCAGTTCCATGCCTGTGCCGGGACGTCCGTAGTGCAATACCTGCGGGTCCTCGTGAAAAATCTGACCAATACCGTGGCCGCAGTACTCGCGCACCACGGAATAGTGATTCTTCTCCGCGTGCTGCTGAATGACATGGCCAATATCGCCGAGGCGAACACCCGGGCGCACCATCTCAATGCCCTTGTAGAGGCACTCCTGGGTGACGCGCACCAGCCTCTCGGCGTGGCTCGCCGGCTGGCCGACAAAGAACATCTTGCTGGTATCGCCGTGATAGCCGTCGTAAATCACCGTCACGTCGATATTGAGGATGTCGCCATTCTTCAGGATTTTCTTTTCAGACGGAATCCCATGGCAGATCACGTGATTGACCGAGGTGCAGATGGACTTGGGGAAGCCTTTATAGTTCAGCGGTGCCGGAATGCCCTTCTGCACCTCGGTAATATGCCGGTGGCAAATGCGGTCCAGCTCCGCCGTGGAGACCCCGGGCTTGACGTAGTCGCCAATCATTTCCAGCACTTCGGCGGCCATACGTCCGACAACGCGCATTTTTTCGATTTCTTCGGGAGTTTTGATGGTGACAGGCATGAGGGGCGTCCGCGGGTTTGCTGTGAAAGGGCCTATTCTAAACGATCTGGGGGGTGGCTGTAAGCTGCAAGGGAAAAGGGAAAAGGGAAAAGGGAAAAGGGAAAAGGGAAAAGAATACGGGGCTTCGGATAACTCGGTAGGGTCTTCTTATAGTCATGCCTCTCTCAAGTGGGTATTTATGCACCATACGTGCGGAAGCTCGAATCTTTTCCCTTTTCCCTTTTCCCTGTCTCTTTGCACTGGATTCCGGCCGCCGCTTATGGTATAAAGCGCGCCCCGCATTGACGTCCAGCGACTGGATGGCGGGGAAATTCACTATAACCGTCACACATATACCGACACATGTGCCTGGGTGCTCCCGCTTCTGTCATACAGATGCACGGAGTTGGCGCATGGGGTATATGGAGGCTTAACCCGAACGACAGGAAACGATTATGCCTAACGTAAGTATGCGCGACATGCTGCAGGCTGGTGTGCATTTTGGCCACCAGACCCGCTATTG
>CAZEWY010000001.1:0-64212 GCA_964515945.1 uncultured Cellvibrionaceae bacterium | reverse complement strand
GGAAACCTGCGCAAAAATAAAACCTATAACCGCCGAAGACGTTCCAAAAATTATTCAGCTCTTGAAGGACGAGGGTATGAACTACGGATCTGTAGAGCTGAACCGGGAGTTCTTCCACAAAGTCCTGGTGGACGGGGAAATAGCCGCCTGCGTGGCCGTACTGCCCAGGCACGGGTTCTCCGAAGTCAAATCGCTGGTGGTGAAAAAGGAATACCGCTCTTTTGCCATCTTCACGCAGATCAGCGATTTCGTGGCTTATACCTCCCTGGAGCAGAAAAGCCCCTGTGTGGTGGTGAAAGTGAGCCGCCATAACCCTGCCACGCTCCTGTACCGGCGCCGGCGTTTTGTCCCACTGACGAAGGAAGCCTACCCCGATATCTACAAGCAGCTAAGGGCGGACTGCGTGGTTTGTCACCGCATTGTGCAATCCGTGTGCAACCCGGTTTACATGGTGATCGACACCCGTATTACGGGCGACACGATTGATGAGTGGCGGCCGAGAGTGGCGAACTTGCTATAAGGGATGGTTTATGAAAACGATAACAGAATTTTCCCGTGGGATCGGGAGAGTTGAAGCTCTGGTTTGCGAACAACCGCTGGTTTGCGCCTGCATCGCGGTGGGCGAGGATAAGCCCTATTATGCGGTACTGCTGTCACCCGACAAAACGGCTTTGACTGAGAAACTGCGGGGAACCAGCCCGAATTCCAACTACAATCTGGCCACTTATCAGGGGCTGAATCAAATTGATGTCAGGAGCTTTTACTGCGATTTACTTGAGCAAGTGAACAAACGCCTTGACGGAAAACGTATTGAGCGATTCGCCTTGCTGGACTTTGACCGCATTCAATCCCGGGAAGCCGCTATCGCGGAGAACCGGTCGATTATCGAATCTTTTTATCAGGACTATATAGCGGGTGTCGGATAATGAACTTTGAAAAGCTGTCCCGTACGCAACTGGATTGGATCATTCATAAAGCTGCGCTCGCTCCTTCACCCCACAATGTTCAGGGTTGGAAATTTTGTTATCACGGCTACACGCTGGATGTGGTCGCAGACGCTAATTGCCGCATCATGCGCGAGTTGGACCCGCTGGAGAAGGAGGGTGCCATCGCCTTGGGCGCGGCGATCGAGAATATTGTATTGGCCGCTGCGGTCGAAGGGTTTTCCAGTCATGTGACATGGCTTCCCGACGGCGACAGGGCTCCGGTCGTTGCATCGATCAATTTTGCATCCATGACGGATTCGTCCATAAGTCCGGAAGATGGCGAGCTATACGCCTATATGGAAGAGCGCGGTATGAACCGCTCGCGATACAAGAGAACTCCCATACCCCGGCAACAGATAAAGGCCCTGCGAGAAATAGCCGCCCAGGCAGGCTTTGAACTGCACCTTGTCACGGGGCGGGAGCAAATACGCAAGCTGGCTCGTTTGGCCGGTGAAGCGGGCCGCTTCAAATTTTCCCACGCCCCGACTCACCGGGAGCTATTTCAGTATCTGCGGTTCACCCGCAAGGAGGCGGCCGTCAAGCGGGATGGTTTGCCTCTGGAAGATTTCAACATACCGCCGTGGCTTGCGCGATTTGCGCGATTCGGGATGGAATGGTGGGCGGTACGTCTGCTGAACATTTTCGGGTACCACCGCCTGCTGGCTTACATGCAGGAGACCTGGCTGGTGAACAGCGCTCCGGCGGTTTGCATGCTGCGCGCCAAGGACGGCAATCGCATCAGCTATCTGCAAGGGGGGCGGGCATTGCAGCGTATATGGCTGGCCGCCGCCAGGTACGGGCTGGCGGTTCAGCCTCACAGCGCTATCGCGGATTTAAGCTACGCGAGATTGGCGGGTTATGACCCGTCGATTTCGCCAGAATGGCAAAGACGCATAGACACCTTTCCGCAACGATTAAGGGACATTTTCTCTTTCCAGCAGAACGGGGAGCAAGATGACCTCCACGTAATCAATATCTTTCGCCTGGGCTATGCCACCAGGGCGCGGAAGAGAAGAAGCCTGCGCAGGCCCATGAATGAACACCTGGAAATCATCGAGCCAGCAGAGACTCTGGAACACAACAATGCCTTCTACCACCAGTTGATCAAACGCAACGGGCCGTTTATTAACGGCGTGGAACAGCAGCTTTTGCGGCGACGCAATATCGGTGTGGCCGGTTGCGGCAGCATTGGCGGCGCTTCCCTGGAAGTGCTCGCGCGCATGGGTGCCGAAAATTTCCTGCTCGCGGAGCCGGATAGCTTCGAGCTGAATAATCTCAATCGGCAAAATGCGACCCTTCAGGATATCGGCGTGCACAAGGCCGAGGCTATTCTGCGACGCATCCAGCAGATTAACCCGCAGGTGCAGGGGCATATTCTCCGTCAGGGTCTGGTGCCGGAAAACATTCAGTATTTTGTCGGCTCGTCGGCGGTGATCGTTGACGGCGTGGACGTGACTGAGCCAAGCGCGATCAAAGCAAAAATCATGCTGCACGAAGAGGCCTGGCGGCAGCAGAAAACCGTGATCTGTGGTTATGACATAGCGGGCACCCAATTGCTGAGAATCTACGATTATGGCGCGGGGAAATTACAGCCGCTTCACGGCAAGTTCACAGGTGCGGATCTGGACAGTGTTTCCCCGCTTGGCTTTTTGTCCAAGGTGGTTTCACCGCTGGATTTACCGCTTGAGATGCTGCCGGTGACACGGGCGATGATTGACGGCACCCAGGACAGCATTCCTCAACTTGGCCCCACGGCCAACCTGTTTGGCGTGCTGAGCGCCTGGGCTGTGCTGGATGTATTGGCAGGCCGTCCGGTACGTCACAAGGTGCGGGTGGACATTCCCGGCTTATTGCGACCGAAACATACGGTATGGAAAACTTTTTTGATACGCCTGGCCGGCATCGTGAGGTTGAAGCTGCACCTTGAGAAGGCGATGCGACAGGGCAGAAAATCCCCGGCGCAAATGCCGGATGGGGTTGAACAATAATGCGGTCTTCTTTCGACGTCATCATCATAGGTGCGGGCCAGTCCGGCCTGGCGATGGGTTACAAGCTGAAGTCCGCCGGCATTGACTACGTCCTTCTGGGGAAGGAACAACGTCTTGGGGATGTGTGGCGGCAGCGGTATGACTCGCTCCTGCTGTTCACGCCGCGCTGGATGAGCCGGCTTCCTGGCTACACCACAGGCAGTTGCTCCGACTTGGATGGCTATGCCGATAGAAACGAAATAGCCGATGATCTTGAAGCCTATGCGGCCGAGCATCAACTGAATGTGCAGCTGGATACCGAAGTAAAAGTCCTGAAACGCAACACCGATGAATTTGTTCTCGAAACCAATCAGGGCAATTTCTCGGCTACCCGTGTTATTGTTGCCACAGGCCCTTTTCAGAACCCCTCAGTTCCGGATTTTGCCGATCACTTGTCCCCTGACGTATTTCATGTGCATACGGCGCGATACAAAAACCGCAAGCAACTGCGAGAGGGGAGGGTATTGATCATCGGCTGCGGTAACTCAGGCGCACAGATCGCGGAGGAGCTGGCGGGCCATTGCGAAGTGCATGTTTCCGCCAGTCAGCCGATTAAATGCCTGCCACGGGAATTTCTGGGGAAAAGTATTTTCTGGTGGTTTCACAAGCTTGGCGTTTACAAGGCGAGCATAAATACCCGAATAGGAAAAAGGCTCAGTCAGCGCGGGGATCCGATAATCGGCAAGGGATTAAAGGCCTGCATCGACTCGGGAAAGGTGACGCTTCATCCGCGCGCGATCATGGCCGGCAAGGACTATGTAATATTTGACGATGGCGAATCACTCAAAGTCGACAACGTCATTTGGGCTACAGGTTTTGACGCGGACTACGGGTGGTTGCAAGTGCCCGATGTGCTGGACCAGCAGGGCCGGCCGAGTCATATGCGCGGGGTTTGCAAAGCCCGGGGAGTCTATTTTCTTGGGCTGCCCTGGCAGCACAACCGGGCGTCGGCGTTGATTGGCGGCGTTGCGGCGGATGCGGAATATTTACTTCAGAATATTCTTGCGGACGAGCGTAAGGAAAGCGCATTTTTTAAACTTGCTTGAATTGTCTCCGAACCCGGATTCGTGTCTGCCTCGGCATTAAACCCGTGCCGGGCGTGGAATCCCGTCAGCCAGATTCAATCCAGCGATTTCCTGAACTTCAAAGTCGCCACCAGCATTCCCGCTGCCGTAAAACACGCGAGAAAAATACCGTCGTAGCTCAGGTCGGCCAGTAATGCATCACGCAGCACTATGGCGCGGATCATGCGCACGAAATGAGTGGCGGGCAAGACTTCGGCAAGGTACTGGGCGGGGCGGGGCATGCCTTCATAGGGGAACAGAAAACCGGACAGCAGAATGGACGGCAGCAGGATAAAAACCGTCATCTGCATGGCCTGCAACTGGGTTTTCGCCACGGTGGAAATAATCAATCCCAGAGTCAGACTGGCGGAAATGAACAGCAGGGTCGCCCACAAAATCTGCAGCGGACTCCCGTTGATGGGCACGTCGAACACCAGATGACCCAGCGACAGAATGATGAGGGTCTGCAGCAAACCGATAAGGATGTAAGGAATGATCTTGCCCAGCATCAGCTCGATGCTGCGCACCGGCGTGGTAATCAGCAGTTCCATGTTGCCGCGTTCCTTCTCGCGGACTATCGCCGTGGCGGTGAATAGAATCATGGTCATGGTGAGAATTACCGCCAGCAGGCCCGGTACGATATTCACCGGTGTACGTCGCTCCGGGTTGAAGTAGAGCACGCTTTCGAAAGTGGGGGGCGCAGCTAGCCGCACCGGTTTGCGTTGCAGTTCCGTCAGCGGCATGTCGCGCAAATTGAGCAGGGCGGAAGAGACGATATTGTCGGAGCCATCGACGATCCACTGTGCCAGCGCCTGCTCGCCCCGCGCCAGGCGTTGTTCCAGATTTTCCGGCAGGTAAAGCACGGCCCGCACCTCTCCCGCGGTAATGCCCAGTTCCGCTTCCTGCACCGACAGATACCAGGCCACCGGCTGCACTACCTGAGTCGCCCGCACTGCGTCAATGATGCTGCGCGAGGCGAAGGAGTTGGCGTCGTCGACAATGCCCACGGGAATACCACGGATGTTGTTGTTGATGGCGTAGCCGAACAGCAGCAACTGGATGAGCGGAATCATCACCACCAGACCGAAATTAAGCCGGTCGCGTGCGAGCTGTCGCAGCTCCTTGAACATAACGGCGCTGATGCGGGAAAGCCAGGGCACCTCAGTGCGCTCCCGTGCTGGTGACGAATACGTCTTCCAGGGAAGGGCGCACCAGCGCGAGCGTGTACTCGGTGCTATCGAGCCCTCCCTGCTCACTCACCCACTGTCTTGGGTCCTCCACCTGCCGATCCACCAGAACCCGCAGTTGTACCCCCTGCTGTGCCACCGATCGGATGTGGGGCAGGCCGAGCAAACGCTGCTTGAGCTGGCGCAGGCGCGGCCCGCTTACTTCCACCACGGTGGCGTGCATGTCCTGCATCAATTGCTGAGGCGTTCCATCGGCCCGCTTGCGGCCGCGGTCGAGAATGGCCAAATAGTGGCAGCGCTCGGCTTCGTCCATGTAATGAGTGGAGACGAGAATGGTGGTGCCGGCTTCGCTGAGATCGAACAGCTTTTCCCAAAAATCGCGGCGATTCTCCGGGTCCACCGCCGAGGTGGGTTCGTCGAGAAACAGCAGTTCCGGCCCGTGCAGGGTCGCGGCGGCGAGGGCGAGCCGCTGTTTTTGACCGCCACTCAGAGTACCGGCGAAGCGTTTTTGCAGGGATTCCAGCTCGTAGTGCTCCAGCAAATCCGCAATACGGGTTTGCGACTGACGGCGCGGCAGGCCATAGATGCGCGCCATGAACAGCAGGTTTTCCCGCAGAGTGAGATCGTCGAACAGGGAGAATTTCTGCGTCATGTAGCCAATGCGGCGGCGCAATGGTTCCGCCTGCTTGGGCAGCTGGAGGCCCAGCACGTCGATGCGCCCACTGTCGGGTGTGAGCAGGCCGGTGAGCAGGCGAATAGTGGTGGATTTGCCGGAGCCGTTGGGGCCGAGAAAGCCATAGATACAGCCGCGCGGAATATGCAGGTCCAGCCCATCCACTGCCGTGAACTGGCCAAAGCGGCGCACAAGACCTTCGGCGGCTATGGCATATTCCGTATTGGCTTTCATTGCGGCAGTTCCACCTGTACCGGCAGGCCGGCTGGCAGGGCGCCGGCTTCGGCGGAAAGCTGCACTTCCGCCAGATAGACCAGCCGGCTGCGTTCGCCGCTGCTGAGCGCATAGTAGGGCGTGAACTCCGGTTCCTGCGCAATCCAGCGAACCAGGCCGGTAAAGCTTTCGGGGCTGCCATCCACATGCACTGTCAGCTTGGTGCCAAGCTCTATGCCGGCGCGAGCTGGTTCCGGAATATAGACGCGGGCGTAGGGCGGATCGTTACTTAGTATCACCGCCACCGAGGCCCCCAGGGGCACCCGTTCACCCACATAAAACGGCAGGCTGTCGAGGGTGCCGCCGCGGGTGGCAAGTATGGAAAGATCCGCCAGTTTACTTTGTTCCAGCGCCAGCCGGGCGCGGGCGGCTTGCAGCTGTGCCTCGGCCTGTGCGATGTCTTCCGGGCGGGTGCCAATACGCAACAATTTCAACTGGGCTTCAGCATCGCGCAGGCGCGCCCCATTGCTGTCAGCCAGGGCCTGCGCCGCGTCGTATTCCGATTGCGGCGCCACGCCCCTGTCCGCCAACTCGCGCACGCGCGCCAGTTGCAGTTGGCTTTCCCGGGCCACCGCCTGTGCCGTATCCACGCGGGCTGCGGCCGCTGTTATTTCCTCGGCACGGGGGCCCTCGCGCAGCAATTCGAGCGCGGCTTCACGAGCGGCGACTTCCCCTTCCAGCGCCTGTACGGCCAATGTCTGTTGGCTGGCGTCAAGTTGCACCAGCAACTGTCCGGGCTCGACATGGCTGCCCTCGGCAATTGGCTGAGCTGTGATGATTTCCGCGGCGGTCGCTGTCAGCACAATGCGGTCGCGCTCCAGGGTGCCGAGTGCGATGCTGGTTTCCCCCGGTGAGCAGGCGACAAGCGCGATCATGAATATGATTGACAGACCGGCTCGCAATGCTTTGTGTAGACCGGCTTGTGGTTCTATCTCCATGAGTCTGCTCCGTTCTATGGGTTAGTGTCCGGCGATCCGTGCGCGAAAAAGTGCCAGCGCATCGTCGCGAAAGCGCTTCATCATGCGCTTGTCGAAGGTTTTCCCGGTCAGCGATTGGGCGACGTCCTGACCGAGAAAGGGGTAGACCAGCATACCCACCAGCAGGACCACATGACGGTCGACGTTCAGCTTTCGGGAGACGCCCGCTTCCCGGAATGTTTGCCGGATCATGGTTTTCACCGAGCCGAATACCTGTGGGCCGCAGTGGGTCAGGAAAAGATCACGCAGTTCGCCGTCATGGGGCATGACTTCCCGCAGCATCAGGTGGGGGCACCAGGGGTGCGACAGCACATGGTCGTGGAACCGGTGCACCCACTCCTCCAGGTTTCGTGTGTTCCCGAGCGTCTGCATCAGGGATGAGAAAGTGGTTTGCAGAACCGCGAGGTAGAGATCCTCCTTGTGCGGAAAGTAATAATGCACCATGGCCGGCGTAACCCCGGCGGCTTCGGCAATCTGCCGGTAGCTCGTGCCCCGGACGCCGTGCCTGCTGAAAAGCAGGCAGGCAGCCTCGATGATGTTTGCGGAGGCGTTGGAGGACTCCTGGCGAGCGGGGCGACCGGGACGTTTTGTCATTTTATTAATTAAACAGTTAATTGATTGATGCGCAGCATACTCCGTGATTTTGTGACGCGCAAGCGCGCTGCCGGCCCTGCCGGTTTCGTTAAATTTTTTGCCCGTTTCACTTAAATCAGGTTTTCCACAGTGCGAATGTGGTTTACCTTGCGGAGGCCCAACAGCCTTTAATAACTGGTAATGATATTCACATCATTGGAACCGGCGTCCGATGCCCGCATTTTGAATCCGAGCCTTCTTCGAATATGATCATGAGTCGGGATACGGGAAACTACATGATCAACCTGGACAAGCTGGTATCAGGCGAACATCGGAAATACCTCTTCTGGCTGCTGCAATGCACCGGTTGGCTGAGTGTTGCCCTGCTGGCGATGACGTTCACTGCCATTGCCTATATCGACTGGGAAGACGCCTTCTGGCTGACCCTATTCCGCACAGGCTTCGGTTTTTCCGCTACCTGCGTCTTGCGCCTGCTTTACCGGCGAATGCGGGAAAAATGGCATTCCAGCTGGCTTATCGGCATCAGCGCCGTCCTCATTTGCGGATTTGTCGGAGCGCTGGACGTGCTCCTGACACTGGGCCATGGTCACCTGCTCGGCATAGGGATGAATAGCTCGGCCCTGCGCGATTTTTCGGAACTGGGCACTTTTTTACAGGCGAGTCTGTTGATGCGCTGGGTGATCTATTGGTTCTGGAGCGTGCTTTACTTCGGTATTAATTACTGGTTGGACACCCAGCGTGTACAGTTGGAACTGGCGGAAGCTGAAGCGGTCGCCCAGGCCAGTGAACTGAAGGCGCTGCGGGCCCAGGTCAACCCGCATTTCCTGTTCAATGCGCTGGGTTCGATTCTCGCGGAATCGGAAAATCCGGACAAGGTGCGGGTGCTGACCCTGGCTTTATCCGACTACCTGCGTTTTTCCCTGCAACGGCACAGCGAACTGGAACCGCTCGAAACAGAACTCAAGGCGCTGGAAAACTATCTGCAGGTGGAGCAGGCGCGCTTCGAGGAAAACCTGGAATATCAGATCAATACAGAACATGCGGCGCTCAAGGCGCCGGTTCCCAGCGCCCTGATTCAGCCGCTGCTCGAAAATGCCATCAAATACGGCCAGCGCACCTCGGCGCGACCTTTGTGTCTGACCATCAATGCCCTTGTGGAGAATGGCTGCCTGTTTGTTAGCGTCATCAATTCCGGAAAGTGGATTCCGCCGGAAACCCATCCCTCGACCAAAACCGGGCTGGCGAACCTGCGCCGACGCCTGCAATTAATATATGGAGAAGACGCAAGTCTCGAGCTGACTGACGGTGACAATGAAGTCAGCGCGAATGTGCGTTTGCCGATGAAGGGCTCAACCGCGCGGATGGGAGTGGAGCTATAACCATGAGTGCGACGTTGCGAGCCTTGATCGTGGACGATGAGCGACCGGCGCGGCGCTGGCTTACTGAACTACTGAGGGCTCATCCGCAAATCGACGTGCTGGCGGAGGCGGACGGAGTCAGCAGCGCCCGGGAAATACTGCTCGAGGAGTGCCCCGACGTCCTCTTCCTCGATGTCCAAATGCCGCCCGATACCGGTTTCGATCTATTGCCACACCTGTCCGCCCGCACCCGCATCGTGTTCGTCACCGCCTATGACAATTTTGCCGTAAAGGCCTTTGAAGCCAATGCCCTCGACTACCTCCTGAAACCGGTACATCCCCAACGCCTGGCGGAAACAGTGTCACGACTACTGGCAGCCGCACCGCCCGCCGCCAATTGGCAGGTCGCCGCGTCCATGCCTGGTGACACAGCCGGGGGCGCCAACAGGTATTCCCTGATGAATGGCCGTTTGCAAATGGAGGATCTGCTACCCCTGCGGGACCGGGACCTGTTGCGCATGGTACCCGTGAGACAAATCGCGGCCATTCGCGCCGAAGGTGCCTATACACGAGTCATCATTTCGGGGCAGGAGCCCATGTTCGTCCTCCAGTCAATCGGCGACTGGGAAGACCGCCTGCCGTCGCCCCCCTTCGCCCGCCTGGACCGCTCCCGCCTGCTTAATCTAAGAAGAATAAAGGAAACCAACACCATCGACCGCGATAAAACCCTCGTCAGCCTGGACCGCGTATCCGCCCCCTTTGAATTGGGACGTTCGGCGTCCCGCCGTTTGCGGGAGCTGTTGCGGTAACTCCCAGTGTCGTCGGACCCGATTCACTCTTAATACCCTGGAACCTACCGGGTGAGTACCTTTCTTAATGTAAACGACGTCAAGCGACAAATGATTTCGCAGCAATACCCTGTAATGACTTGGAGGTCACATATGAACATGTGGAAAAATCCCTGGCTTAACCTGATGAATTTGCCACTGAGTGGAAACGTGGAAGGTATTAGCCCGGTAACAACCTGGTTTTCTCCGAACATTGAGCTTAACTATGCCGGCGACAAGAAAATAGAGAGCGAGGTGGTGTCGGAGGTCGCGAGCTTCGGCAAGCAGTTGGGTGTGTTGTCCGATGCTTTACAGGAGGTAATAGACGGCAAAAGTGGAAAGGGGATAGAAAAGTTCAGAAAGCTGGTGGCGGATGTGGCTGACATCAAGGAAAAATATAAAAAGGGCATAGCTGACAGAATTGAAAGCGACCTCGACCGCTTAAAGCAACAGGACCCTGAGGCGCTGGCGAGAATACTGAAAAAATATGGCTGATTGACCAGCAGAGGAAGAAATTACACTCTCAACTGAACCTGGTGCGCTCCTGGTCTCGAATCTGATGATTTAGGACGTTGCGCATGGATGTGCGAGAGTCGATGGGATGCCAAAGAGCGATGCGGATGAGGTCACTGATTTGATACACAAACAAAAAAGCCGAGCTGTTTAGCTCGACCTTCCTGGGAATTTGGTGCCCAGGAGAGGACTTGAACCTCCACGACCGTAAGGCCACTAGCACCTGAAGCTAGCGTGTCTACCAATTTCACCACCTGGGCAGGGTGGACGCGCAATATAATGATCTGCCCATGCCTTGTCAATAGTGGAATGCGCTTGAAGTCGAGAGTCGGTTTGTGTCACGGGTGGCCCCGGGAACACCAATGCTGGTTGGGGGACTAAATGTCTACCGAGGACCCTTAATGTGGGCCTGAAGGCGTCATATCTGTTATATTCCGCGGGTTTTACGACATTCACTGAAAAATGGACATTTATTTTGGCAGAATCCGGTCCCCAGGACCCTTATGCCGCCCGTGAGGCGGCAAAATATGAAAACCCGGTCGCTAGCCGGGAACTCATCCTTGATGTGCTGGAGGACTCCTCCGGCCCCATGTCGCATCCTGCGCTTTGCAAGCACTTCAATCTCGACGATGAAGACAGTATAGAAGCCCTGCGCCGCCGTCTGATCGCCATGGAGCGCGACGGCCAACTGATGCGCAACCGTCGTGGCGCCTATGGTCGCGTGGACAAGATGGACCTGGTACGCGGTCGCGTGCAGGGCCATAGAGACGGCTTCGGCTTTGTGATTCCCACCGACGGCTCCGCCGATATTTACCTGACCAACCGCCAAATGCGCAAGGTCTTTGACCGCGATGAAGTGCTGGTGCGTCTGGAAGCCGACACCTTTCGCGGCAAGCGCGAGGGCTCCATTGTTGAGGTCCTTTCCCACAACACCGATCAGTTGGTCGGGCGGCTGTCCATCGAGCGTGGCGTTCATGTGGTCAAGCCGGACAACCCGCGGATTGGCCACGATATTCTGATTCCGCCGGACCAGACCCACAGCGCCAACCACGGCCAGTTTGTGGTGGTGGAAATCATTCAGCAGCCGGACCGCAGGAGCATGCCCGCAGGACGCATTGTCGAGGTGCTGGGCGATCATATGGCGCCGGGCATGGAAATCGACGTCGCCATTCGCTCCCACGATATCCCCCACGAATGGCCCCAGGCTGTTCAGGAGCAAGCGGCGGCCATCAGCGACCAGGTTCGTGACGAGGACAAGGTCAACCGCATCGACCTGCGGAATCTGCCGCTGGTGACCATTGATGGCGAGGACGCCCGGGATTTTGATGACGCCGTCTTTTGCGAACGTATTTCCAATGGATGGCGTCTGTTGGTCGCTATCGCCGATGTCTCCCATTACGTCTCCGTCAACAGCGCACTGGATCAGGAAGCGCAGGTGCGAGGCAATTCCGTATATTTTCCGGACTATGTGGTGCCCATGTTGCCGGAGGTGCTGTCCAATGGCCTCTGCTCGCTAAACCCCAAGGTGGACCGTTTGTGCATGGTCTGCGAGATGACCGTCAGCACCAGCGGCCGTATTGGCGAGTACAAGTTTTACGAAGGCGTCATGCATTCAAAGGCGCGGCTGACCTACAATCAGGTGGGCCAGATCATTGACGAGCAGGGCAGCGACAGCAGTGAACTGCGACAGACGTTCAGCCATGTTGTGCCGCACCTGGATGAACTGCACAAGCTTTATCGCGCCCTGCGGAAGGCCCGCGAAGCCCGTGGTGCCATTGATTTTGAGACTCAGGAAACACGGATCATTTTCGATCGGAACCGCAAGATTGAAGACATTATTCCGGTGACCCGCAACGACGCGCACAAACTGATCGAAGAGTGCATGCTTGCCGCCAACGTTTGTACCGCCAATTTCCTCGACGCGCACAATCTGCCTTGCCTCTATCGCATTCATGAGCCGCCCAAGGCTGAAAAGCTGGAAATGTTGCACGAGTTCCTCGGTGAAAATGGCCTGAGCATGAATTACAGCGGTGACATCAGCCCCGCGAATTATCAGGAAGTGCTGCAGTCCATCACCGACCGGCCCGATGCCCACCTGATCCAGACGGTGATGTTGCGCAGCATGAACCAGGCGGTTTATTCGCCGGAAAACAAGGGCCATTTCGGCCTGGCGTATGACGCTTACGCACACTTTACGTCGCCCATCCGCCGCTATCCGGATTTGCTGGTTCACCGTGCCATTCGCAGCGTCATTCGCTCGAATGTCGACAGCCGGTCCGTGCAGAGGCATCCCGACGCGAAACCGCTGCTGAAAAACCTGATTTATCCCTACGAAATGAGCGATATGATCGGTCTCGGCGAGCAATGCTCCATGACTGAAAGACGCGCTGACGACGCCACCCGGGATGTGGTCAGCTGGCTGAAATGCGAATACCTGCGGGATAAAGTCGGTGAGGTTTACGATGGCATTGTCAGCTCCGTGGTCGGTTTCGGTTTGTTCGTTGAATTAAAGGATGTATACGTCGAAGGGCTGGTACATATCACCGCTCTGCCTCAGGATTATTATCACTACGATGCTGCCCACCACCGTTTGGTCGGCGAACGCACCCGACGCACCTTCCGTTTGGGTGATGAAATCCGGGTGCAGGTGGTGCGGGTCGACCTGGACGAGCGCAAGGTCGATCTGGAAATGATTCGGGAAGGCAAGTCGCAGAAGCGTGCCTCGGCCGCACCCGATGGTCGTGGCGTTGTTGCCCAGGAGGACAAGCCAAAGCGCCAACGTCAACCGCGCAAGCGCGCCGCGACATCCGGCACGGGTGACGGAAAAGCCGAACAGCCGACTGACAAGGCTACGGGTTCCGCCGACACAGGTCCCGCCAAAAAGACCCGCTCGCGCAAGCGACCGGCACGGGGTGGCGCCGCCGCCAAAAAGGCGGGTTCTGGAAGTGCGCGCGGCAAGGGTCAAGGCGGGCAGCGGAGCGGACAGGGCTCAGGTCGCGCCGCGGACAAGGTTCGGGCGACGGGCTCAGGCAAGCGTCGGGCGAAAAAGACCGCGCCACAACAAACGCAACCAAAGGTGCCAGAAGGAAAAATTGTTGGCTTCATCAAAAAAATCTTCGGCCGTTAGTACACCATTCTATGAGCACTCCTATCAGTAAACAGGAAACGGTTTACGGACTGCATGCCGTGCAGTCCCTGTTGCGCACCGCGCCCCAGCGCGTACAAAAGCTCTATATCCTGCGTGGCCGTGGCGATCAGCGCTTGCAGTCCCTGCTGGATATCGCCGAGCAGCACGCGCTGCCGGTTGATGCGCTGGACCGCAAAAGGCTGGATGAACTTTGCTCGGGCAATCATCAGGGCATTATCGCCATAACCACACCCAGCAAAGCTCACGATGAAGCCTTCCTCTACGATCTGCTCGCGAACCTCAACGAAGCGCCCCTGTTACTGGTACTGGACGGTGTCACCGACCCTCATAACCTCGGCGCTTGCCTGCGCACCGCCGACGCGGCGGGCGTACACGCCCTCATAGTCCCCAAGGACAACTCCGCCGGTCTCAACGAAACCGTACGCAAAGTCGCCTGCGGCGCCGCCGAAACCGTGCCGCTGATCGCTGTCACCAATCTCGCCCGCACTCTTAAAAAACTGCAAGCGGAAGGTTTATGGCTGTACGGTACCGCCGGCGAAGCCGAACAGACAATTTACCAGACGGACATGAAAGGCCCTCTGGTGCTCATTATGGGCGCTGAAGGCAGCGGCATGCGCCGCCTCACCCGGGAGCATTGCGATTATCTGGTCAAAATTCCCATGGCCGGCAGCGTCAGCAGTCTCAATGTGTCGGTGGCGACCGGCGTGGCCTTGTTTGAAGTGGTGCGGCAGAGGGGAGGTTGAAGCTGCAAGCTTCAAACTGCAAGTAAGAAATATAAGGGCAAAGGGAAAAGGGAAAAATATACCGCCGAACCTTGTAGGGCAGAAAAGCCTGGACGCCTTCCGCCGAAACATGCTTTCAGTGGGCTTTCAACCCATGTTGGATGGCGACGGTCGCGGAACTCCCGTCTTATCCAACCTACGGCTAACCCAGGCTACGAAGTCACTTAGTGTATACTTCTTTTCCCTTTTCCCTTTTCCCTATCACCTAAAAATCCACCTTCCCCCGCATCTGTTTGTGTCCGCTTCTGACGTTTTTCTGCTTCAACCGCCGCTCCTTTGACGCTTTTGTCGGGCGGGTGGGGCGGCGTTTTTTGGGTTTGGTGGTGGCCTGGCGAATCAAATCGCAAAGGCGGCCGATGGCGTCCTGTCGGTTTTTGAGCTGGCTGCGATGTTCCTGAGCCTTGATGACGATAATGCCGTCGATGGTGATGCGCTGGTCGTTGAACTTCAGCAGGCGCTCCTTGAATTCATCGGCGAGAGACGACGCCTTGATATCAAAGCGCAGATGCACGGCTGAGGAAACCTTGTTGACGTTCTGGCCACCGGCGCCCTGGGAGCGTATGGCCTGAATATCAATTTCGGATTCATCGATGGCGATCTGGTGATTGACGGTGATCATGATTCTGACATTTGTTTTTCAGGAACTTTGGTGGACTCCAATAATAAGCTCAAGGATTTTTTGCCGGCTACCAGGGCCTCTTTGTCCGCCTTGCTCAATTGCTTCACCCGATATTCCCAACGGCTTGCCTGAGCCCTGTCTTCGACGGCAATATTGAAAACCAATTCCAGTGGTGCGCGGCCGCGCAGATACTTCGCACACTTTGGACCCTGGCTCTGGTGCTCGGCAATACGCCGTTCCAGATCGGCGGCAATGCCGGTGTAGAGGCTGCCGTCGCCGCAGCGTACCAGGTAGAGCTGCCAGAGAGTTTCCTTCTTCCCGCTCATTTTTACAGCGCTTTCAGCGGTGGCTCATCCATGGCCGACATTTGTTCGCGCAGCTCCAGAATATGCTCCGCCCAATAGCGTTCTGTATTAAACCAGGGGAATGCCTGGGGGAAGGCCGGGTCCTGCCAGCGCTTGGCCAGCCAGGCCGCGTAATGCATCAGGCGCAGGCTGCGCAGACCTTCAATCAGTGACAATTCCGCACGATTGAAATCGCAGAATTCTTCATAGCCGTCCAGCACATGGCCCAGTTGCTGGGTTTGGCGTTCCCGGTTGCCCGAGAGCAGCATCCATAAATCCTGGATGGCGGGGCCATTGCGGGAATCATCCAGATCGACGAAATTCGGCGCTTCATCGCGCCAGAGAATATTGCCGGGGTGGCAGTCACCGTGCAGGCGAATTTTTTGATAGTCGATACGCTCAAAAGCCACCTGACATTTTTCCAGCAAGTGTTGACTCAATGTCCCGTAGGATTCCAATAGCGAAGGCGGAATAAAATTGTTGGCCAGCAAAAAATCGCGACTAGCCATGCCGAAGGTGTCGACATTGAGTTCCGGTCTGTGGGTGAACTGCGTCTCCCTGCCCAGATTATGAATGCGGCCTATGTGCTTGCCGAGAGTATAGAGATTGTCGTCGTTGTCCAGCTCAGGCGCCTGGCCGCCCTTGCGGATATAGAGCGCGAAGCGGAATTCAGTGTCAGCCACGCTGTAGCGAAACAGGCTGCGGCCATCAATTTCCATGGGGGGGACAACGGGAATATCCAGCTCCGCCAGATGTTGCGAAAACTGATGCTCTTCATGGATCTGTCCATCGCTCCAGCGATGGGGCCGATAGAACTTGGCAATCAGCGGCTGCTCGTCCTCCAGCCCCACCTGATAGACGCGGTTTTCATAACTGTTGAGCGGATAGATACGCGCGTCCGACACAAAACCGAGACTTTCCACCGCATCCAGCACAACATCCGGACTTAGAGCGGCATAGGGCGTTTCCTCCGCGCTGGGCTCGGGTGTATCGGCGTCATCCAGAAACTGGTTCCCCAAGTCGTCGTTGTCGTGATCCACAGTCGCTCCGGGCGTCGGGAAATAAGTGCGGTGATTGTAACAGGCTTAGGGAAGGGAAAAGGGAAAAGGGAAAAGGGAAAAGGGAAAAGGAAAAGAATATGAGGCCCTGAACAGTCCGGCAACGCGACCAGTGACAGTCCCCGATATATATTTATGCACTACACTAGCAGCGGCACGAATCTTTTCCCTTTTCCCTTTTCCCTATGTTTTTTTCCTACGGGACCCTCGCCAATACCCACACATCCACCCTTGCCGCGCCGGCCTGTCGCAGGCAGTGGCTGACTTCGGTCACTGTGGCGCCGGTAGTCATGACATCGTCGACCAGTGCCACGTGATACCCGTCCAGTCTGCCGTCCACGGCGAAGGCGTCGGTCAGGTTGCGCAGTCGCTCCTTGCGCTTCAGGCCCTGCTGGCGGGGGTTGCGTTTCAGGCGGCGGCAGTGGTGAGCCAGGGGAATTGCCAGCTTTTTGTGAAGCTGGCTGGCGATGACATGGCTCTGGTTGAAACCGCGCTTGAAATGGCGGGTCCAGTGCAGGGGCATGGGCAGCAGTAGGTCCGGCAGCTTTTGTCCGGCGTAGGCCGCTTGTACTGCGGACACTAAATGCTTGCTCAGGTAGTTGCCGCAGGTGAAATGGCGATGGTGTTTGAAGCGGTTGATCAGGAAGTCGAGCGGATGGCCATAGGTGAACGCAGCCAGGGTGCGGTCGAAGGGTTTGGGGTATTTGAGGCAGTCGCCGCATAGCAGCAGGTCCCCATTATCCGCCACCGGCAATGCGCAGCAACGGCAGGCCTCGTCGTGTGTGGGCAGATCGGCGCGGCAGCCGGGGCAGAGGAATTCCCGGCTGATATCGCCGCAGAGGTAGCAGTGATTGGGCAGCAGCTTGTGGAGAGGTGTGCTGAGAGATTCGGTGACGAGCCGGAGACCGGCTGAAAAGTCCATTTTGTGCATCAGTAAACCTTAAAGTCCTTTTTTGGTTGACAGTTTCTCGCCTTACCCTATGATTGTGCCCTCAAAGGGAACCTCCGAACAAGTCCAGGTGGTCCCAGGGTATTGGATGACGGAGATTCTATGAACAACAAGGTTTCAGTTGGCGAGCTGCCGAATCAGCCACAGATACGCCACGATTGGTCCCGGGATGAAATCAGCCAGCTTTTCGCACTGCCTTTCAGTGACCTGATGTTCCGTGCGCAGACGGTTCACCGCCAGTTTTTCGACCCCAACACCGTGCAGGTCAGCACTCTCTGCTCCATCAAAACCGGCGCCTGCCCCGAAGACTGCGCCTACTGCCCGCAAAGCGCCCGCTACGATACGGGCCTGGAGCGGGAAAAGCTGATGGCGGTGGAGAAGGTCATCGAGGAAGCCAAAGCCGCCAAGGCCGGCGGCGCCACCCGTTTCTGCATGGGCGCCGCCTGGCGCTCGCCCAAGGCCAAGGACATGGCCTATGTCACCGAGATGGTGAAGGGCGTGAAATCTCTCGGCCTGGAAACCTGCATGACGCTGGGTATGCTCAACGAGCAGCAGGCGACGGACCTGGCCGAGGCCGGTCTGGACTACTACAACCACAATCTGGACACCTCACCGGAATTCTACGGTGACATCATCACCACCCGCACCTACCAGGATCGCCTCAACACGCTGGCCAATGTGCGCGGCGCCGGCATGAAGGTCTGCTGCGGCGGCATTGTTGGCATGGGTGAAGAGGAGAGCGACCGCGCCGGCCTGCTGATGCAGCTCGCCAATATGCCCGAGCACCCCGAATCCGTGCCCATCAATATGCTGGTGAAAGTGGAGGGCACGCCTCTGGCGGATCAGGCCGATCTGGACCCCTTCGATTTTATCCGCACCATTGCCGTGGCCCGCATCCTGATGCCGGCCTCTCACGTGCGCCTGTCCGCCGGCCGCGAGCAGATGAATGACCAGATGCAGGCCATGACGTTTCTGGCCGGCGCCAATTCCATTTTCTACGGTGAAAAACTGCTGACTACCGCCAACCCGGAAACCAACAAGGACATGCAACTGTTCAAGCGTCTCGGCATTCAGCCCGAGCGCTACGAGCAGGCGCACACGGAGGAAGAGCAGGCAGAGGCACTGGTGAACAAGGTGAACGAAAAACTGGTCGAGCAGCAGATGGACGCCGTCTTCTATAACGCCGCGCCCTGATTTTTGCGGGGCCTGTTAACAGCAGGCCCTGGCCAGCGGGATGCCACCTTCACGGGTGTCCCTCCCAGCAACTTCGCACCCTCGGCGAGACCCGGTCTTGAATATAGACACAGCCCTGCAAACAGCCCTGAATGAAAGACGCGCTGCGGATCTCTACCGCCGGCGCCGCATGGTTGCGTCCCCCCAGCAGACGCATTTGCATGTGGATGGCAAGTCACTGCTGTGTTTTTGCAGCAATGACTATCTGGGGCTGGCGAATCACCCGAAGGTCAAAGAGGCGTTCCGGCACGCTGTGGATCACTACGGTGTCGGCAGCGGAGCCTCGCATCTGGTCAGCGGGCACTCCAGCGAACACCACGCCCTGGAAGAGGAACTGGCGGCTTTCACGGGGCGGGAGAGGGCGCTGCTGTTTTCCACTGGCTATATGGCCAACCTGGGTGCGGTCAATGCTCTGATCGGCCGCCGTGACGCCATCTTCGAGGACAAGCTCAATCATGCATCGCTGCTGGACGCCGGGCTGCTGAGTGGCGCCCGGTTTCAGCGTTTTCAACACAACGACCTGGAGCACCTGCGGGCGCGCCTGGAAAACTCGCAGGCAGAGCGTAAGCTGATCGTGGTGGATGGTGTCTTCAGCATGGATGGTGACACCGCGCCGCTGCCGGCACTGGCGCAATTGGCCGATACCCACAAAGCCTGGTTGATGGTGGACGACGCTCACGGCTTCGGCTGTCTGGGTACTAACGGCGGCGGCTGCGCTGAGCACTTCGCGCTGACTCAGGACCAGCTTCCGATATTGGTGGGCACGCTTGGCAAGGCCTTCGGCACGTTCGGCGCTTTCGTGGCCGGCAGTGAAACCCTCATTGAAACCCTGATCCAGTTTTCCCGCAGCTATATCTACACCACGGCCCTGCCGCCGGCGGTGGCCGCCGCCACTCGCGCCAGCCTGAAACTCCTGCAGGAGGAAGGCTGGCGGCGGGCGCATTTACAGGGGCTGATAGAACAATTTCGCCGGGGTGCGGCGCAGATGGGCCTGAGACTGATGGATTCCATCTCCCCCATTCAACCCATTATTCTCGGTAGCCAGGCCAAAGCTTTGGCCGTTTCCCAGGCGCTTGAAGACCGGGGCTTCTGGGTGTCGGCCATACGCCCGCCCACGGTGCCCGCCGGCACTGCGCGTTTGCGCGTTACCCTGAGTGCCGAGCACGGCGCGGAGCAGGTGGCCGAGCTGTTGAATGCCCTGGCCGAGGTTGCTGGCGAACCGGCGACTCTGGCGGCGGATAAATTCACTACCAATGGCGGTGATGCCTGATGGGGGGACAAACCGCGTCTGCACAATCTTCGTGTAAAGAGATGGCCATGGAATTTCTGCCGGCAACCGAACCTTGTGGCAGACCGCCGCTGATGCTGCTGCATGGCTGGGGCCACAGTCGGCAATGCTGGCAAGCTCTCTTGCCCGATCTTGTCCGGCGGCAGGATATCTATAACCTGGACCTGCCGGGCTTCGGCGCCAATGCGGATTGGCAACTGCCGGAACTTGAGGACGCGCTGGCTCTCATGGCGGAACTCTTGCCCGACCGGTGTATTCTCATCGGCTGGTCCCTGGGCGGCCATCTGGCACTGCGTCTGGCGGCGCGGCAGCCGCACAGGATTGCCGGTGTCATTACCCTGGCCACCAACCTCCGCTTTGTCGCCGACCCTGCCTGGCCCCACGCCATGCCACCCGCAACTTTCAGGGATTTTGCCCAGGCCTTCGATTCGGATCCCACCGCCACCCTCAAGCGCTTCTGTGGCTTGCAGGCCCAAGGCGACAGCCAGCGCAAGACGCTGCTTCGGGATCTGCGCGAGCAGTGCGCGGCGCCGGCGCCTGGCCAGCTTGCCCAATGGCAGGCTGCTCTCGATTGGCTGGCCCAGATGGATCATCGTCAGGAACTGGGTGAGGTGACGGCGCCTTTGCTGCATCTGTTTGGCGAGGAGGATGCGCTGGTACCGGCGCCCGCCGCGCAAGCCCTGGGGCAGGTTTCATCCGGTCGTATCGTCACCATTGCCGGATCCGGTCACGCCCCCCATCTTAGCCACACAGAGGAAGTGGCGCGGCACATGCGCCGTTTCCTGGAAACGCCGCCGCCCACTTCAACCATCGACAAACAGCGCATGGCGCGCTCCTTCAGCCGCGCCGCCGACACCTATGACAGCGTCGCCCATGTGCAAACTCAAGTGGGTGCACGTCTGCTGAAGCAGGCGCCACTCATCAACCGGGGCGAAGCGCTGCTCGACATCGGTTGCGGGACAGGTTTCTGCAGCGACTATTTCCGAGGAAAGGGTGCCGAGGTCACCGGTCTGGATATAGCGCCGGGCATGCTCAACAAGGCGCGACAGAAACTGATGCCACACCACGACCTCCATTGGGTCTGTGCCGACGCCGAACAGCTGCCGTTTCGCGACAATTGTTTTTCCGGCGTTGTTTCCAGTCTGACGGTGCAATGGAGCGAAGATTTACCGCGACTATTCAGCGCCGTCTCCGACTGCCTGAAGCCGGATGGCTGGCTGCTGCTATCCACTCTGGGGCCGGAAACCCTGCACGAATTGCGCAGCGCCTGGGAAGCGGTTGATGCCTACACCCATGTCAATAACTTTACCTCCGCAGCGGAGCTGGAACGGACTCTGATTGAGGCCGGCTTGCAGGTCGAGTTATTCGCAGAGGAGCCAGTAGTGCCGCGCTACGAGCAACTCAATCAGTTGTTGCGGGAATTGAAAGCTTTGGGAGCGCACAACGTTAACAGCAGCCAGAACCATGGCCTGACAGCGCCGGGTTACCTGCGCCAGTTGTCCCAGGCCTATGAGGAATTTCGCGGTGCCGACGGCAAATTGCCCGCGACCTATCAGGTTTACTACCTGCTGGCCCGCAAGCCGCGCTAACCAGAACACGAGTAAGCAAAATCATGTCCCGAACCTTTTTTGTAACCGGCACCGATACCGGCGTCGGCAAAACCCTGGTCACGGCAGGGCTGCTGCACGCGGCCCGTCAACAGCAACTGACCACGCTGGCCATGAAGCCGCTGGCGGCAGGCTGCGAGGCAACGCCGGAAGGGCTGCGCAATGAGGATGCACTGGCGTTGCAGGCGGCCATGACGGTGGAACTGGACTATGAGCAGGTCAATCCGGTCGCCCTGGCCGAACCCATTGCGCCTCATCTGGCCGCGGCAGACCTCGGCCGTCGGCTCAGTCTGGACAGGCTGGTCGGATTCTGTCGCGGCACATTGATGAACAAGGCGGATCTCCGTCTGATCGAGGGGGCGGGCGGCTGGCGCATGCCGCTCAATGAGCGGGAGACGCTGGCGGGACTGCCCCAGGCGCTGGATATTCCGGTGATTCTGGTGGTGGGGGTGCGGCTTGGCTGCCTCAATCACGCGTTCCTGACCCAGGAAGCCATAATGCGCGACGGCGTCAAAATTGCCGGTTGGGTAGCCAGTCAGGTGGAAGCGGATATGCCGGCGCTGGCAGGCAATCTGGAAACCCTGCGCGGCGCCCTGGCGGCACCCTGCCTCGGTGAAGTGCCTTTCCTGCCACAGCCAACTCCAGAAGCGGTGGCCGGCTATCTGGATTTGGCGAAGCTTTCGATCTCTCCTTAGTCCCTAGAAGCGGCTTCGTTCGCCGGTCCGTTTCGGGGTGGGGGCTTTCCAGGACACGCCGTGGACCCATCCCTGGGGGCTCTGCGCCCGCATCCCTGCGGGCGACGGTCCTGGAAAGCTCCCACCCCAAATCGG
This sequence comes from uncultured Cellvibrionaceae bacterium, assembly GCA_964515945.1. GTDB lineage: Bacteria > Pseudomonadota > Gammaproteobacteria > Pseudomonadales > Cellvibrionaceae > CAYQQJ01. The sequence goes on along the minus strand of CAZEWY010000001.1, from coordinate 41,875 downwards.
CCCTAAGTTTGTTCAGGCCTTCAATGTGTGCATGCGTTAGTTCACTGCATAAACTTCAAAGACATGAATTCGGTGTTTGCTGTTGTGACCGTCACCAGCATGGATGCTGGTGCAGAGCCTACAGGGACGTATTCACTCGCCACATCCCTGTGGCTCGCCCTTCGGGCAGCTACGCTGTGTAAATCAGCTGTCCTGCTGATTTCCCACGGCGTGTCACAACAGTGAATGCCGGATTCATGTCTCCCCGATACCAGATGCTTAGATCTCTGGTCATGGTTTATAGAAGTGCGATTTTCTATAAAAGCCCGGACAGTTATGTCCGGGCTTTTTGAGAAGATAATTCCCTCAAATCAGTGGTTAATCACCATCACATCCTGAGTCAAAGCGGCTATCACCCGCTCGGCAGTGTTGCCTCGCCGCGTGTTGGCTTGGCCGGTCTGTCCCAGAGTGCCCATGACAACCAGATCCGCATCCAGCCGCTTGGCGACTTCGCCCACCACGTCGCTGGTGTAGCCCTGTTCCACATGGGTATTGTCGCTGCTGACCTTGGCTTCACGGGCCAGTTTGCCGCGATCGGGATAATGCATGGAATCCAGGTAGGCGTTGACCACATGGAAGTCCGCGCCGTACTTTTCTGCCACAAAGTGGCCCCAGTAGAGAATGCTTTCATTGAGCTTCTGCTGCTCCGCCAGGCGGGCCTGGAAGTTGACGGCGGCGACAATGGTCTTGCGCTCCGGCTTGGCGCCGGGCTGGATCAGCACCACCGGGCAATCGGCGGATTTCAATATGCCCCACTTGGCTTCACTGAAGGTAAAGCGTGAGTTGTTGGTGCGCTCGTGGACCGGCAGATAGATGCGCTCCGCATTCCAGCGCTTGGCGGATTGCAGGATGGATTTTTGCCATTCCTGGGACCAAGAGACTTCAAGGTCATAACTTATGCCCGCGTCTTCGACGGGTTTGCGGATGCTATCCATAAACCATTCCTGCTTGCGAAACAGGTTGTCATTTACGGCGCGCAGGTCGGTGGCTTCGCCGTCCACGCCGACGAACAGAAACAGTTCGGGCGGCACTTCATGCTTTTTACCCATGATCAGTGCCCGTTCCAGTGCAATTTGAACCGTGTCCGAAGGGTCTACAACAACAAACAGCTTTTCGGCTTTCGACATGGTAACTCCTATTTCGAGGTTTCCGTTTTGGATGGCTATCTACTATATACACAAATCAGTAACTTATTGTAGGGCTTGCCGAGCTTCAACGTCTAGCGCGGGAGTCTTGCCCCTTCTCATTAAATAAAACAAGTGTTTTAATCATCGAAAGCAACCGCAATGAGGACACACCATGGCCGACTATCGCGCTCCTTTGGACGATATGCGTTTTCTCATCAAAGACGTATTTGCATTGGAACCTCTATGGCAATCCCTGGGTGGCTTGGAGGAGACGGACATGGCAACGGCCGATGCCGTTTTGGAGGAGGCGGCCAGAATCTGCCAGGAAGTTCTGGCGCCGTTGAATCGTCCCGCGGATGAAGCTGGCTGCGCTTTTGACAATGGCGAAGTGACGGCACCGCCGGGCTTCAGGGACGCCTACCAAACCTGGTGCGAGGGCGGCTGGTGTGGCCTGGGTGGTAATCCGGAATACGGCGGCACGGGGATGCCCAAGTCCCTGGTGGCCGTGGTGGAGGAAATGCTGCAGGGGGCAAGCCTGTCGTTTGGTCTGGCCCCCATGCTGACGGCGGGCGCCTGTGTCGCCATCAATTCCCACGCGAATGACGAGCTTAAACAGCGTTACCTGCCGAGAATGCTCACGGGAGAGTGGGCCGGCGCAATGGATCTGACCGAGCCCCATTGCGGCACGGATTTGGGTCTGATTCGCACGCGGGCTACACCCAACGCCGACGGCAGCTATCAACTGAGCGGCACCAAGATCTTCATTACCTGGGGCGAGCATGATCTGGCCGAAAACATCATCCACCTGGTGTTGGCCAAGTTGCCCGATGCGCCGGCGGGATCCCGTGGTATTTCTCTGTTTCTGGTGCCGAAATTCCTGGTCAATGAAGACGGCAGTCTGGGTGAACGCAATGCCGTGCATTGTGGTTCGATCGAAAAGAAAATGGGTATCAAAGGCTCGCCAACCTGCGTCATGAACTACGACGGCGCTACCGGCTGGCTGGTAGGTGAGCCGCATCAGGGTCTGGCCGCCATGTTCACCATGATGAACTACGAGCGCCTGGGTGTGGGGTTGCAGGGTGTAGCGGCGGCGGAGGCGAGCTACCAGACTGCCGCCGCCTACGCCCGTGAGCGCTTGCAGGGCCGTGGTCCGAAGGGGGCTGAATCTCCCGGGCAGGAGGCGGATTCCCTGCTGGTGCATCCGGACGTTCGGCGCATGTTGCTGACCATGCGCGCCCTCAACCAGGGCGGTCGCGCCTTTTATATCTATGTGGCCCAGTGGCTCGACATCGCCAAATTTTCCGAAGACTCCGAAGCGCGAGCCCGAGCCGAGAAAATCGTGGCCCTGCTGACACCCGTGGCCAAGGCCTTTCTGACGGATATGGCCTTTGATACCGCCGTTTTGGGTCAGCAGGTGCTGGGTGGCCACGGTTATGTGCGCGAGTGGGGCCAGGAGCAGCGGGTGCGGGATATCCGCATTACGCAGATTTACGAGGGCACCAATGGCATCCAGGCCATGGACCTGATAGGGCGCAAAACGCTCGCGGCTGATGGAAAGCTCCTGGACCTTATGGTGGAAGACATCGAGCAATTTCTGACCATAAATACGGAAATCCAAGCCGTTGCGGAATTTGCTCCACCCTTGCGCGCAGCCTTGCAGAACCTGCGGGAGGTGACGGAAGATCTGGTAGCGGCTGGCGCGACAGACCCCTGTGCCGCGGGCGCCGCCGCTGTCGATTATCTGCATCTGATGGGTTACGTCGCCTATGGCTATATGTGGTTGCGCATGGTCGCGGCTGCGGAAACCTCCGATGTGACCGCGGATTTCCGCGAAGCCAAACGCTGCACCGCGCGCTTTTATTTTGCCCGCCTGCTGCCGCAAACCCTGGCATTGACCGCGAAAATCAAGGCCGGCAGCGCTCCCCTCATGGCCATGCCTGATGACTGTTTTTAGGAATGGTGATTGGTGATTGGTGAACGGTGAGCAGAAAGCAGGGAGCAGAGAGCAGAGAGCAGAAAGCAGAGCATCCCACTCACCGCCCCGCTTGAGCATGCTCACTTGATCGGGTATTGTGCGGCCTCTTGATTTTCCGCCTGGAGCACTATTGATGGATTTTCTACACGCACTCATGTTGGGCCTCATCCAGGGACTGACGGAATTTCTTCCGATCTCCAGTTCAGCCCATTTGATTCTTTTTCCCGTGATTGTCGGTTGGCCCGACCAAGGGGTGGCGTTTGATCTGGCGGTACATGTGGGAACGCTCCTGGCCGTTGTGCTTTACTTTCGTCGCGATGTGTTCGGGCTGACACGGGATGGATTGATTTCTGTGAAGAGCCGACGCTTTGTCGGCCAGGGCCGGATGGCGTTTTTTCTGGTGATCGGCACCCTGCCCGCTGCCCTGGCTGGGTTGTTGCTACTGGACTTGATCGAGAACCAACTGCGCTCGGTCGGTATCATTTTCATGACAACTCTGGTTTTCGGTCTATTGCTGGGCTGGGCGGACTGGCTGCCCAACCCGAAGCGTTCCCTGGAATCGCTCACCTGGAAAGATGCCCTGCTGGTCGGTCTGGCTCAGATGCTCTCGCTGGTTCCGGGTACGTCCCGATCAGGCGCAACCATCACGGCGGGCCTGTTTCTCGGTCTGAGCCGGGAATCCGCATCGCGGTTTTCATTCCTGCTGGCGATCCCCATCACGGCACTGGCCGCGTCCGCCAAACTGTTGGAGGTTGCCGTCAGCGACGCCCATGTGGATTGGGTGGCATTCCTGGTTGGCGGACTAAGCTCTTTCGTGATGGCACTGACCGCCATTCATTTCTTCCTGAAATGGCTCAACCGTGTGGGCATGTGGCCCTATGTCATTTATCGCGTATTTCTCGCCGGTGTGATTTATTGGCTGCTGATATAAGCTGACCATAGGTGCTTCACTGATCTATAGCTTGGCTATAGGCTCGATTGAAGGCCGGATTCTGGCGCGCATTATTTCTTTACTGACCTCTTCTGGTGTATAGTTTTCCGCTTGCGCTAATTACCTCTAGGAGTCATATGTGACGCGTATTGTTGTGGTCGGCGGCGGTGCCGGTGGTCTGGAACTGGTAACAAAGCTCGGCGACAAGCTAGGGAAGAAGGGCAAGGCCCATATTACCCTGATCGACCGCGATACGACGCATCTGTGGAAACCCCTGCTGCACGAAATTGCCGTGGGTACCATGGACGAGGGTGTGGATGCGGTCAGTTATCGCGCCCATGCCCGTGCGCATGGCTTCGCTTTCCGCGTCGGCACCATGAGCAGCATAGATCGTGAAGCCCGTCAGGTGGTTCTGGCGCCCCTGGTGGATGAGGAGGGCGAGCAGGTCCTGCCGACTACCCGCATTGATTATGATCTGCTGATTCTTGCACTGGGCTCTACCTCCAATGATTTCGGCACGCCCGGCGTACAGGATCACTGCATTTTTCTCGACAGCCCCGAGCAGGCGCATTATTTCCGTCAGAAACTCTTCAATCAGTTTTTGCGCATCCAGCGCCTGCCGGAATCGGATCGCGATATCCGCATCGCCATTGTCGGTGGTGGTGCCACGGGGGTGGAACTGTCAGCTGAAATTCATCACGCCGTGGACGAGGTGCACAGCTACGGCTTTGATGCCCTCGACAACAGCCAATTGAAAATTACCCTGCTGGAGGCGGGCCCGCGAATCCTGCCGGCATTGCCTGAACGCATATCCGCGTCGGCCACCCATGAACTGCGCCGTTTGGGTGTTGACGTGCGGGTGGATACGCCAGTCACGGAAGCGACCCGTGGCGCTTTGCACACCCGGTATGGCGAAACCATCGTGGCGGATCTGGTTGTCTGGGCGGCGGGTGTCAAGGTGGCCAACTTCATGAAGGATATCGCCGGGCTGGAGAGTAACCGCATCAACCAGCTTGTCGTGAATGAGTTCCTGCAGACGACCCGCGACCCCGCCATCTTTGCCATAGGCGATTGCGCCGAGTTCACCATGCCCGACGGCAAGCGGGTACCGCCACGGGCGCAATCAGCGCACCAGATGGCCGACTGCTGTTATAAAAACCTTCTTGCGATACTGAAGGAAAAGCCCCTGAAAACCTATGAATACCGGGACCACGGCTCCTTGATTTCCCTGGCCCGCTACTCGACACTGGGCAACCTGATGGGCAATCTGCGCGGCGGTGACCTGTTTATCGAAGGGCGCATCGCGCGGACCGTCTATATTTCCCTCTATCGGATGCACCAGGTGGCCGTGCACGGCCTGATAAAAACCGGCGCGCTTATGTTTGCCGGTCGCCTCAACCGCTGGCTGCGACCGCGGTTGAAACTGCACTGAGGAGTGGGGATGGTAAGCTGGGAGCAGTAAGCGGTAAGCAGAAACAGCAATTCATATTCACTAGCGAGAGTTATAAACATGCCCAGACTTTCCCCCGAAGATCAGGCAAGAGTCGACCGCTATCTCTCCTCCAATATCAATGACGTGGAGCGCAAGCCCTTCCGGCCCCTGCTCCTGCTGGCTATTGTGTTTCTCGTCCTCGGCCTGCTCACCGTGGTGGCCTACCTCTTTGCCAAATTTCAGGGGGTTGTGTAGAAGGGAAAAGGGAAAAGGGAAAAGGGAAAAGGGAAAAGGGAAAAGGGAAAAGGGAAAAGGGAAAAGATCCACGCCTCCGCAAGTGTAGTGCCACAACATCCGGGGACTATCACTGATCGCAGTACCGGATTATTTGGGGCCCCATATTCTTTTCCCTTTTCCCTTCCTTGGCTCTTCACTCCTCCACCCAGACCCAGCGCACGGGTTCGCCAAAATCGTCCGTGATCAACTTGCGGCGCGGGCGGCGCTTGGTGGTTTTGAGTGGGTTCTGGCGGGGGGATTTCCGCGCGTCTATCTGCTTGATGATTTCCACCAGGGGCGTGCGTTGCTGCGGTGGCCCGGACATCACCATATGGGCAAAGGGGTTCTGGTTGGTGGTGTAGCCGCTGATGCCGGAAGGAATATCATGCACGGCGCCGCCCTGCTGGACGAATTCATTCACCTGCTGCTCAATTTCGGCACGAATCTGGGCTTTGGTCTTCAAGGGTTTCATGGCAGATTTCGGACCTTGTACAAACCCTTAACCATAGCCTGCTTTGCCCGGGATGAAAAGTGTTGCGGTTGAAAAATGGCCCCGGTCTTCACTGCTCGAAAGCTCACCACAGGGACATGGGAAGACCGGGGGCGGGTTCAGGCAATGGTGATGCTTTTATCCAGATACACATCCTGAATAGCATGCAGAATCTTCACGCCTTCGTCGAAGGGGCGCTGAAATGCCTTGCGCCCTGAAATAAGCCCCATGCCGCCGGCGCGCTTGTTGATAACAGCGGTGCGCACCACTTCGGAAAAATCGTTGTCGCCCGATGCGCCGCCGGAGTTGATCAGGCCGATGCGCCCCATGTAACAGTTGGCTACCTGGTAGCGCACCAGGTCGATCGGGTGCTCGGTGGTCAGTTCGCTGTAAACCTTGGGGTGGGTTTTGCCAACCTTGATGCGGTTGAAGCCGCCGTTGGTCTCCGCCATTTTCTGCTTGATGATATCGGCTTCAATGGTGACGCCCAGGTAATTTGCCTGACCGGTCAGATCGGCGGAGGTGTGGAAATCCGCCTCGTCGGTTTTGAAAGCGTTGTTGCGCAGGTAGCACCACAGGATAGTGACCATGCCCAACTCGTGGGCCTGCTGAAAGGCTTCGGAAATTTCCTGGAGTTGGCGTCGGGACTGTTCGGAACCGAAATAAATGGTGGCGCCTATGCCGATGGCGCCCATGTCATAGGCCTGCTTCACTTTGCCAAACAGGGTCTGGTCGTAGGTGGACGGGTACACCAGGGCGTCATTGTGGTTGAGCTTGAGGATGAAGGGAATCTTGTGGGCATAGTTGCGGGAAACGGCGCCCAGCGCACCCAACGTTGAAGCCACGGCATTGCAGCCGCCCTCGATGGCCAGTTCGACAATATTCTTCGGGTCGAAATACAGCGGATTGGGCGCGAAAGTGGCGCCGGCGGAATGTTCTATGCCTTGGTCGACCGGCAGAATGGACATGTAGCCGGTGTTCCCGAGCCGACCGGCGCTGAGCAGGGACTGGTAATTGCGCAGCACCGCCGAGGGGCGATCCGTGGCGCAGAGTGCGCGGTCGATATAGTCGGACCCCGGGCTGGTAATCATGTTCCGGGGAATGGTGGTGCAGCGGTGCTCAAGCAGCGATTCGGCTTCAGCGCCAAGTAGGCTGGCAATGTGGGTCATGGGTATCCTCGCGAGTTTGGACGCGGACTTTTTGTCCGTCTATTGAGTGGTAGGTCAAGGTTGGTTCGGGCTGTGGGGAACCCGAACCGGTGGAACACTTATTGGAAACATTGGGTGAAACATGGGTAGAGGTACAACCATCTGAATATCGGGCGCTAATATGTCGTGGAGGAGCTGCCATCAATAGGAAAAGGCATCGTCAGGAGGAAATGCTGACGGTATCGGCCAGCTTTTTCCTGACCAGATTCTTCTTCAGCCGACCATAGTCCGGCAGTCCGTTCCTGTAGGGCGGGTAAGCCTCCCCCTGAATCAGCGGTGCAAAATAATCGCGGCCGGCAGGGGTGATGGCGAAACCATCCTCACTGATGAATTCGGGGGGCAGGGGTTTTTCGCGATTGGCCACTTCACTCAGCGGCACCGGTTTCAGCGTCCACTGATAGGGCGAGGCCTGCTCGCGGACTACGGCGGGCATGACCGCATCGAGACCTTGCATGGCGTAATCGACGGCGGTCGCGCCTACGGCATAAGCCTGATCCACATCCGTTTGCGAGGCGACGTGGCGGGCGGCGCGTTGCAGGTAATCGCACACAGCCCAATGGCATTTGAAATCCAGACGCTGCTTGATCATATCGACCAGACGCGGCGCCACGCCGCCAAGCTGGGCATGGCCAAAAGCATCAGTGGCGCCGGCTTCCGACAGAAATTTCCCATCGGCCCCCTTGATACCTTCCGCGGCCACTACCACGCAAAAGCCCTTGCTGGCCACGGTCTCACTGATGCGGTCGAGGAAGCTGTCGGCATCAAACTGGACTTCCGGCAACAGTATGAGGTCTGGCCCCAGCCCACGCTCGTCCCGAGCCAAACAGGAGGCAGCGGCAATCCAGCCCGTGTGCCGCCCCATAACCTCCATGACAAAGACCTTGGTCGAACTGCCATGCATGGACTCAACGTCGTAGGAGGCTTCGAGAGTGGAAATGGCGACATATTTCGCCACCGACCCGAAGCCCGGACTGTTGTCGGTCAGGGGCAGATCGTTGTCGATGGTTTTGGGTATGCCGATGCAGGTCAGCGGGTAATCCAGCTCCCGGGCCAGTTGCGACAACTTGTAGGTTGTATCCTGGGAATCACCGCCGCCGTTGTAGAAAAAGTAGCGAATGTCATGGGCCTGGAAGACATCCAGCAGACGCTGGTATTCGGCGCGCTGCCGGGTGAGGTCCTGCAGCTTGTAGCGACAGGAGCCAAAGGCACCGGAAGGTGTATGAATCAGGCTGGCGAGGCTCTGCGCCTCTTCCAGACTGACATCAATCAGATTCTCCTGGAGCGCGCCCACAATGCCGTCGAGACCGGCGTAGACCTTGCCTATGCGAGTGGGATGCTCGCGCGCTGTCTCAATCACTCCCGCGGCCGTTGCATTGATAACGGGCGTGACACCACCCGATTGGCCATAGAAAGCGTTATATTTGGTCATACCGATTAAGCTCCTTCCGAGCAGGTGATTTAAACACTTCTGGTGGAATTTGGCAATCCGGACGGGATTAATGGTCTTACCAATTATGGTAAAAATGACTGTAACTAAACCGGCGAGTAACTGGGTGGGTGACTGGAAGTGTGGCCTCCCATGGTTTAATCTGCGGAAAATAAACCGAAATATGAGGATATAACGGCATGAATTTGGTCAGACAGCTACTGCCCGTCCTGGTTCTGGCAATCTTATGCGTCGGCTGCTCCCAGGTCTCCGATAGGGACAAAACCGGAAGCGAAGCAGACGACGCTACGCTCAGTAGCGCGCGCATCTTTTTAATTGGCGACTCGACCCTGGCCAACAAAATCCCGGAGCGGGCGCCCGAGACCGGCTGGGGTATGGCGCTGGCGGATCTGGCGAAACCGCAACTGACGGTGGAGAACCATGCCGTCAACGGTCGCAGCAGCAAAAGTTTTTACGACGAGGGCCGCTGGCAGGTGGTGCTGGACCAGTTGCGTCCGGGCGATTACCTGTTGATTCAGTTTGGCCACAATGATCAGAAAAAGCAGGATCCGACCCGATACACCGCACCGCGAGGCGCCTATAGTGAGAACCTGCGGCGCTATGTGACCGAGACGCGCGCCAAAGGTGCCATTCCCATTCTGGCGACCTCCATCTGCCGGCGCCACTTTGATGCACAGGGGAAACTACTTGCCACCCACGGCGACTATCCGGATGCTATGCGCCAGGTGGCCGAGGCCATGAATGTCCCGCTGGTGGATCTTCAGGCATTGACCTGGCAATCACTGCAGGACATGGGGCCGGGGTCATCGGTCAGCTTGTATTTGCATGTCAAACCCGGTGAATATCCCGGGTACAAGGACGGGAAAATCGACAACACCCACCTGTCGCCCAAGGGCGCTCTATGGGTGGCGCGCATGTTTGTCCAACAGCTGCGCGAACAGGGTCATCCACTTGCCCGGTATTTTTACGAAGGGGTACCCGAAATGCCAGAAGCGATGCCGGCCATAAAATTATGGCCGCAAACACCACCGGTCGAGGCTCTGCTGCCGGGTCGGGAGCGCATGGAAGACAACCGGGTCTACAATGTGCGTGAGCCGGAAATTATTCCCCGTCTGGCGCCCGCAGCCTCGGCCCAAGGCGTGGGTGTGTTGATTTTCCCCGGCGGCGGCTACCATCGACTGGCCATAGACAAGGAGGCAGTGGCCGTTGCCGACTGGTTGAATGGTCATGGCATCCACGCGTTCATTGTCAAATACCGCATGCGTGAATTCGGCGCGCCGGCACCTTTGCTGGACGCCCAGCAGGCACTGCGTCTGGTGCGCAGTCACGCCAAGGAATGGCGCCTGCACCCGAACAAGATCGGCGTGATTGGCTTTTCCGCGGGCGGCCACGTTGCCGCCTCGCTGCTGACGCACTTCGACTACTGGCCAGCGCAAATAATGCCCGGCCATCTCAATAAAATCAGTGCGCGTCCGGACTTCGGATTGCTGATTTACCCGGTCATCACCATGTATCCGCCCCATGCGCACCAAGGCTCGCGCACGGCGCTGCTGGGTGAAAATCCGAGTGAGGATCTGCTGGAATTCTACAGCCTGGAAACCCAGGCCCGCGCCGACATGCCGCCGATATTCCTGATACACGGCGGCAACGATGAGTCGGTGCCGGTGCACAACAGCCTCGCGTTTTATCAGGCGGTGCATGAAGCCGGGGTGCCGGTGGAAATGGTGATTTACAATAACGCGCCCCACGGCATCGGCCTGCTGGCCGGCTATCAGCAGGCTTCTGCCTGGCCCGAGCGCGCACTGGAATGGCTGGAATCAATGCGCATCATCAAGGACTGATTTTAGGCGCAAAAAAAGCCGACACTGGGTCGGCTTTTTCATTCCTGTTTCTGGTCTGTTTCTGTCGAAATAGTTACAACGCCGCCAGTGCCGAGTCGTAATCCGGTTCGTCGGCGGTTTCCTGTACCTGTTCCGTATAGATGACTTCGCCCTGTTCATTAATAACCACGACCGCACGGGACAGAAGCCCTGCCAGCGGACCGTTTTTGATGCCCACACCATAGTCCTTGGCAAAACTCGAGCGGAAGGAGGACCCGGTTTCCACGTTGGCGATACCTTCCGCGCCGCAGAACCGACCGGCGGCAAAAGGCAAATCCGCGGACACACAGAGTACCGTCAAATTCCCCTGCTGCGCAGCCTCCTCGTTGAATTTCCGAACCGACAGTGCGCAGGTGGGGGTGTCTATGGAGGGGAAGATATTCAGTATCAGAATCCGGCCGGCATAATTCTTCAGGCTGACTTCCGACAGGTCCGGCTTTACCAGCGTAAAATCCGGCGCTTTGCTGCCGATTGCCGGCAAATCGCCAAGGGTTTCAAAAGGGTTACCTTTAAGAGTGATCTTCGCCATAACAAGCTCCTTGTTCGCGGGTTCTGGGGATAGTTGAGTGACAGCGGCGAGCTTAACATGTTTGGAGTGGAGAGAGATAAAAAGGGAAAAGGGAAAAGTGGATGCCTCGAGGCGTTCGATAGCATCAGTGGTAGTGTTCGATATACACTTATGCACTAGCCTTGATGAGGCACGAATCTTTTCCCTTTTCCCTTTTCCCTTTTCCCTTTTCCCTTTTTCCTTTCCCCTTTCCCTTGAAGTTATCAAAATACCTGCTCCGCCTTGATTAGCCACTGAACACTATCGGCGCCCTGTTTGTCCGCCGTGGGAAAGGCAAGGTCCAGGTGTACCATATGCCCTATGCGCGTCTTGCTGGAACTGATACGAAGTCCCAAGCCGACGTTGGACAGGTGTCGGGAAGGCTGTTCACTGTCATTGTCCCAAGCTCGGCCTGCATCAAAGAAAATCACGCCGCCCAGGCGGAACAGGTTAAAGAGATGGACATCTGCAAAATAGCGTTTTTCCACGGTAAAGAGATAGCGTCGGTTGCCGCGCTGAAAATCCAGGGGGTAGCCGCGCACGCCCAGGTTGCCTCCCACGGTCAATTTCTCATGCTCTTCCAGATCGCGTCCCAGATCATAGGCGAGCCGGACATACCAGCGCTGGTTTCGGTTTTGCAGCAGATAGTAGGAAAGCGCTCCACCCGTAACAGTGCTGTCGGTATTTTCCAGCTTTGAATGGCGCCTGCCGTCGATGTAGGCCGAAAACTTCAGAAGATGGCGGTCATTCACGGCCAGTATGTCGGAATAGCTGCCGATAAACCGGAAAATGTCGTCGCCGTTATCGAAGGAGTTACCACCATAGCCGAGGCGAAGCGTGAGATTTTTGCCCATGGCAATGTCTTCGGTTCTCTGGATCTGATTGATATTGCGATAGACCGCGAATTCATTTTCAATAAACTGATATTCCAGCCAGGGATAAAGTATATCCGTATCTTCCGGTAGGTCTCCCAAGGTTTCCTTGGTCCTTTCAAAACTGTCGCGTTCACTGGTGATGCCGAAGAGTAAACGGTGAGTGTTTTCATTAATACTGACCGCCCTGCCGAAGTAAACCTGGTGATCTTCGATTTTATGGCGGTACTCATTGATCTCTTCACCCCTGATTCGGATAGGTTCCAGCTGTGTCATATTTTCGCTTTTGATCCCGTAGGAAAGCGGCGTTCGCAGCGAGTAAAAGGGATAATTAATATTGATAATGCTGTCTTCGCCATCGCTGTTGTTGGAATAGCCGATGGATGCGGCCATTCGTGTATTGAGAAAGTGTGGACTGCTGAAACTGTAGAGGACACCGGATCTGTCGGCGTCCTTGCTATAGCCGACGGTAACGGAATTGCCAGTGCCTAGAAAGTTGCCTTCCGACAAGGCAAACCCCGAGCTTGTTTCTCCACCGGAATGCCCGAAGGAAATGCGCGGTTCTGTCGTCCATGAATCCTGGGTATGAACCTGCAGTTTGACGGTGTTGCCGCAGATTTCGGTGAGCGCAATATAGGCATGGGCGAGATAGCTGCGGGACCGCAGAAGCCGCTCCGATTCGGCTATGACATCTGGATTCAGTTGGTCGCCGACATTGAAGAGTAACTGTGACGCGATGACGTCTTTGAGCGTATGAATGTGGAGCTTATTGAGAAAAAGATAAAGCCGGTTGTTTTCATCGTCATTGGTTTCATCAAAGACATTGAAATTTCTGAAATCGATATCCACGATGACCTTGCCTTGATGACTTCTGAACAACTCGTGTTGTCGACGTTCCTGCTCGATGGATTGCTGCCCATTCCATGAGGATGGAAACTTCACACAGTGCTGACCAGCCGTCGTCGGGGAAATCGTTTCAGCGGCAACGGCCGGACGCGCATCAATGCACAGCAGCCAGCCGCCGCCAAGTAACTGGCAGAATAGCGTGAGACAGCAGCCGAGACCATTTCTCATAGGCACAGGATATTGGCTTGTGCCGGGAAGCGCATTGAAAACACCCTGATTTGATCCTCACCTGTTGAAAACTGGAGTTGTACTCAAAGGGGTTGTATGGGTTTTAGGGCATATCGAGACACTGATAGCCGATTGCGACTTTGACGTTGAATGTTATGAGCGGATGACGCATTGCATACAAGTGCTGTTATCCGAAATTGAATCAAAAATCGGGGCCAAGGAATTAAGGTTAAAGCTATGGCTTGGCCGATGCCCTTTTTAGCAGGGCCAGGGATAATAGCAATAAGCATGCCTACGAAAGCTGTACATTTCGATGGGATAGCCCCAAAGAGGATCATTCATGCTATCAGTATAGTCTGGCAGCATAGTTGGGGCAGGGAGGATAGACGGATCGACATGGGACGCCCAGGACCGGGGTTGCCAACTCTTGTAGAAAAAGCCGATGTCGTTTTAATTATTTACAATGGATCCAGTACAATCCAAGGCATAGGCAGCTAACTGCTCGCTGCCATCTTGTCCATTTTCAGATTGAGCTTGTGCATGTGCACGAGAATGCGATCCGCGATCTGGGTCGCGTCCAGCCTCGCTTGTGACAGCAGATCGCTGCGCTGTCCATGTTCGAAATACACGTCGGGCAGCCCCAGTTGCAACACGGGTTTGACCAATGCCTTGCTGTTGAGCAGTTCGGAAACGGCACTGCCGGCACCACCGGCAACGGCGTTTTCTTCCAGAGTCACGATCAGCTGGTGTCGCGACGCCTGAGCAAGTACCAGTTCCTGGTCGAGGGGTTTGACCCAGCGCATATCGCAGACGGTCCAACCATGGGTTTCCGCCACCGCCAGAGCCTCGGGCAGGAGGACGCCAAAGTTCAACAGGCAGACCTGATGGCCGGCGCGGACTTCTCGTCCCTTGCCTATAGGCAGTCGCTCATCTTCGGCATTGACGCCGCGACCGGTACCGGTTCCGCGTGGATAGCGCACGGCCGCCGGACCTTTATAGCCATAGGCACTGTTAAGCAACTGATGGCATTCGTTCTCGTCGCTGGGAGCGGCAATGATCATGTTCGGCACGCAGCGCAGGAATGAAATATCGAAGCTGCCAGCGTGGGTGGGGCCATCCTCACCCACCAGTCCGGCGCGGTCTATGGCGAAGGTAACATCCAGATTCTGCAAGGCGACGTCGTGAATCAGCTGATCATAGGCGCGCTGCAGAAAGGTCGAATAGATGGCGACGACCGGTTTCAGGCCCTTGCAGGCTAAGCCGGCGGCCACGGTGACCGCATGTTGCTCGGCAATGGCGACATCGTGAAAACGCTCCGGAAACCGCTCGGCAAACTCCACCATTCCGGAGCCCTCGCACATGGCGGGGGTGATGCCGACCAGACGGTCGTCGGTGGCAGCGGTGGCGCAGAGCCAGTCACCAAAAATGTCCTGATACTTTTTACGTTTCTGGGCTAACGCGTTGTTTTTACCTTTCAGGGCTGGCGCGTTATTTTTACCTTTCGGAGTTTGCGCGCTTTTGGGTTCAATTTTGTTGAGCGCGTGGTAACCCACCGGATCCTCTTCCGCCGGCTTAAAGCCCTTGCCCTTGCGGGTGATGATATGCAGCAGTTTCGGTCCGGGTATTTCGCTCAGGTTACGGAGGTCATGTACCAGCCGCGGCAGATCGTGACCATCGATAGGGCCGACATAGTAGAAGCCGAGCTCCTCGAACAAAGTGGCGGGCGACACCATGCCTTTCATGTGTTCTTCGGTTTTGCGCGCCAGCTCCCAGGCTTGGGGGATCTTGATCAGCACGCGCTTGCTGCCCTCGCGCATGGCTGTGTAGAGCTTGCTTGCCCAGATGCGGTAGAAATATGTGGCTAGCCCGCCCACGTTGCGGGAAATGGACATATTGTTGTCGTTGAGTACGACCAGCATATCGGCGCCGGTGTGAGCGGCATGATTGAGGGCTTCGAAGGCCATGCCCGCGGTCATGGCGCCATCGCCAATGACGGCAACCGTTTTGCGTTGCTCGTCGGTCAAGGCGCTGCCCAGTGCCATGCCGAGGGCGGCGCTGATGGATGTGCTCGAGTGCCCGACGCCGAAGCTGTCATAGGGGCTTTCCTGGCGGCGCGGGAAGCCGGATATGCCGCCCAATTGGCGCACTCCGCTCATGGCTTCCCGACGGCCGGTCAGTATCTTGTGAGGGTAGGTCTGGTGGCCGACATCCCAGACGAGATGATCGTCCGGCGTGTTGAAGACATAGTGAAGCGCGGTGGTCAATTCCACCACGCCAAGCCCCGCACCAAAATGGCCGCCGGTCTGGCCGACCGTGTAGAGCAGGTATTCGCGCAGCTGGTATGCCACTTCCGGCAATTGCTTTTCGTCCAGTTCGCGCAGGTCCGCAGGGCTGTTAATGGTATCTAACAGCGGGGTGTGCGGACGCTTTTGGGGGATTTCATCAAACATCTTGCGCGATTGAGTCTCTTGGTGATGGCGGTGCGCCAGGTCGAACAGGGCACAGGGGTAATTGTATTGGTATGGACCTGGGTTGGAAAGGTTTCAAATCCATGACGGCGGGCGACATGCTTATCGCAGTCGTCCTAAACCCCGCGCTCAACGATAAAGGACGCCATGTCGCGCAGGTGGTCGGCCCGGCCGTCGAAAGTCTCCAGGGCTTGTAGCGCCTGGTCGTGCAACTCGCGAGCCTTGCTGCGGGCGTGATCGAGCCCGAGCAGGGCGACATAGGTGGGTTTGTTGCGCTCCCGGTCCGCACCCTGACGCTTGCCCAGCAGCCCGGTTTCCACGGTGACATCCAGAATGTCGTCCTGAACCTGGAATGCCAGACCTATGGCCTGGGCATACATCCGAAGGGCGTCCAATTGCTGCGTGGTCGGCTGGCCGCCGCTGAGTGCGCCCATGACAACGCTGGCCTCTATCAAGGCGCCGGTCTTGTGGCGATGCATGTGCTCCAGTTGCTCCAGCGTGAGCTGTCGGCTCACTGCCGCCAGATCTATGGCCTGACCGGCAACCATGCCGCTGGCACCGGCTGCTCGGCCGAGCTCGCGTACCAGTGCCAGAATCAGGTCGGCGCTTTGACCGGGACCTAAGTCGGCGTCGGGCGCCGCATTGGCGAGAATCTCGAAGGCCAGGCTTTGCAGTGCGTCACCGGCGAGTATGGCGGTGGCCTCGTCAAATGCGATGTGGCAGGTGGCTTCGCCCCGGCGCAGGTCATCATCATCCATGGCGGGCAAATCATCGTGAATCAGGCTATAGGCATGGATGCATTCCAATGCGCAGGCGGCCCGGTCGGTCAATGGACCAATGGTGCCGACCACCTCGGCACTGGCATAGGCCAGGATGGGCCTGATGCGTTTGCCGCCATTGAGCAGGCTGTAGTTCATGGCTGCGAGCAGGTGTTCGCCGCCCGCGGGGGCCGGCGGTAAATTCTGAACAAGTTGCTGATTGACGCGGCGAGTGTAGTGTTCAAGGAAGGACGTGAGTGCTGGCGTCATTGATCGTCGTCGTCCCCGTCATTTTTCTCACCGCTCGTCCCGTCACTAAAGGGCTCGGCGCGCAACTCGCCGTTTTCACTGAGCAGGAGCTGTACCTTCTGCTCGGCATCGCGCAAGGATTGCTGGCATTCCCGAGTCAGCTTGACGCCGGTTTCAAAAGCTTTGAGTGACTCTTCCAGACTCAATTCGCCCTTTTCCATGGTGGCTACCAAAGCTTCCAGTTCGGTGAGTGCCTGTTCAAAGTCGACAGGTTTGTTCGTGCTGGCCATGCGGGCTCCTCATCAAAGCCGCAACACTACCCGACGCGTGGGGGACGGTCAATTGGCAATGGCTACTCTGGTGATGGTTGGGGGCTATGTGGGGTTATGTCTGCGGATTTTATGGCGAATGTCTCACAAATATTGCCGATATCTGCCACTGGTGGGATTTTCTCGTTGCTCTAGAATGCTCACTGTCACGGAAGACAAGCATAGGGACATGGGCAAGGGAAGAGAAGGACCGTGCCGCAATAGTACCTGAAGGAGCTCCTTTTGGGGGCAAGGTAACCTGTGAGTCACCGCAACAGCGGAGTCTGTTGCGGTGTTTTTTTCTGCCTTGACAGCCGCGAATAGAAGGTTAATATTTAAACAAGTGCTATTGAATTGTGTGACTCACAGTAATCGATACCCGTTTTCCACGGTATTGTGCAGAGAGGAGAATAGCCTTCAAGCATTTGATCAGACATCTGGCTCGAGAAAAATATTTCCGCGGTAGCCATCCACTGTCGCATAGGCCGCATAGGTTGCATAGGTCGGATAGTCCCGCAGCCTATTGGACCGATCAGCCTCGCAGATACACCGATTACCGACTTCTGAAACCCCGCCTGGCCTGCCAGTGCGGGGTTTTTCGTTATGGGGGCCGGGTGGAGCCCAGTATTTTACGTTATACGAGAAAGTTCTCATGACCGCGGCCGGCGAAGCGCGGATTCTGCGGCTGAATATTGCGGGGCAGCCCATGGAGTGGCTTCACTGGAAGCAGGCGGTCTGCCTCCACGCGCGGGATCTGATTGTCTGGACACTGGGCGGCATTGTTCGTCAAGTCAAAGGAGGGCGTTCCCGTTTTACCGGTCAGCGTACTCTGATCGAACTGCCGGCCATTATTGCCTGTGGCGGCAGTCGCGTAGCCCCCGTCAATATGAATCCGCCCTTGAGCAACCAGGCGCTTTTCTACAGGGACAACTGCCAGTGCATGTACTGCGGACATTATTTCTGTTTTCGTGATCTGTCGCGGGATCATGTCCGGCCCCGCAGTCGCGGTGGCAAGGATCGCTGGGAAAACGTCGTTGCCGCCTGTAAAAGGTGCAACCAGTTCAAGGGCAATGCCCTGCTGTCCGACATCAATATGGAGTTGATCGCCCTGCCATACAGGCCCAACCCCGCCGAATATCTGGCGCTGATCAACAGTGAGCGCATTCGCGCGGATCAGATGGATTACCTGCGGCCCCAATTCCTGCGCTATCAAGGTGGTTCCTCCCGTCTGGAACTCTAACGCGCTGCACTTGACTCCCGTTTGTTGCAATCCCTGACTTGTGCCAATATGCACGCCCAAATTGGCTATCAACTATTAAGGTGAACTCATGAAAACAGCCGAGGTTGCGTTGGCCATAAGGGCCAATCTGGGTGAATGCCCGCGCTGGGATGAACAGGCACAACTACTTTACTGGGCGGATATCAATGCCGGGCAATTGCACAGATTCGACCCCGCCACTGGCAAGGACGATTTTCTGCAGTTTGACGAGGAACTAGGCTGTTTCAGCTTGCGTGCCCAGGGCGGTTTTGTGTTGGGCATGCGCTCTGGTTTCTTCTTCCTGGATGGGTGGAATACGCAACGGCGCGCGATTGCCGACCCCGAAGCGGATATGCCCAGCAACCGCTTCAATGATGGCCGTTGCGATGCCGAGGGCCGCTTTATCGCGGGTACGGTTTATCCGCCCAAGGACCGGGATGGCGCCAATCTGTATTCCCTGGGAACGGATCTGCAAGTGACCAGACTGAAAGACGGCTTGCTGACCTCCAACGGTGTGGCTTTCAGCCCCGACAGCAAAACCTTTTATTTTTCCGATACACCCAAGCATGCTATCTACGCCTACGACTATAACCTGGAAACCGGCGCCATGAGCAACGGCCGCGTCTTTCACCAGTTTCCACACGGCAATGGACGACCGGATGGTGCCACGGTGGATGCCGAAGGTTATTACTGGACCGCACTCTACGAAGGCGGACGTGTGGTGCGCCTGAACCCACGAGGAGAGATTGTGGAGGAGATTGCCGTGCCCGCCAAATGCCCGACCATGGTGGCTCTGGGTGGTGAAGATCTGAAGACCCTGTACATTACCAGCGTGGGCAATCGCCCCGAAGAAGAACTCAAAGACTACCCTCATTCGGGCGCTATTTTTCAGGTGCGGGTTGATGTGCCGGGATTGCCCGAACGCCGATTCGGTGCTTGATTTGAGTTCGCTTGTCAGCAATCTCCGGTGATTGGGTAGGGTGGGCTCCGCCCACCGAACCTCTTTACTTTGACGGTCACACCACAGCCGTGGTGGCATCTTCCGCAATTTGCGCCCGCAGATTTCTTGCCGCCGTCACCATACTTTCCAGTGCCGGTCGCACTTCCTCCCAACTGCGGGTTTTGAGGCCACAGTCGGGGTTGATCCACAGGCGTTCGAGAGGAATAACCTGGCTGGCTTTGGTGATCAGCTTTTCTATCTGTTGCGCGCTCGGCGTGTTGGGACTGTGGATGTCGTAAACGCCGGGGCCGATCTCGTTGGGATAGCGGAAATCGGCAAAGGCATTCAGCAGCTCCATATCCGAGCGTGAGGTTTCGATGGTAATCACGTCGGCATCCAGTTCCGCAATGGCGGCGATAATGTCATTGAACT
This sequence comes from uncultured Cellvibrionaceae bacterium, assembly GCA_964515945.1. Lineage (GTDB taxonomy): Bacteria > Pseudomonadota > Gammaproteobacteria > Pseudomonadales > Cellvibrionaceae > CAYQQJ01. The sequence continues at coordinate 22,164 of CAZEWY010000001.1, read as the reverse complement.
CCGCGTAACACATATGGGTATGAATTTGGGTAGCGTCCGCCACGCCGCTGGTACTCAGCCGGAAGGCATCCACGGCCCAGCGCAGATACTCCGGCCATTCCCGATGACGCAGGGGCAGGCCCTCCCGCAAGGCCGGTTCGTCCACCTGAATCAGGGTAATACCGGCGTCTTCCAGATCCCGCACTTCGTCGCGCAGTGCCAGTGCGATCTGCCGGGCAGTCTCGGAGCGAGGCTGGTCATCGCGCACGAAAGCCCACTGCAAGAGCGTAACCGGGCCGGTGAGCATGCCTTTCATGGGCTTGCGAGTCAGTGACTGGGCAAAGCGGCTCCAGGCCACTGTCATGGGTTTGAGCCGGCTGACATCGCCATAAATGATCGGCGGCTTGACGCAGCGACTGCCGTAGGACTGAACCCACCCAAACTGCGTAAAGGCATAACCCGACAGCTGCTCGCCGAAGTATTCGACCATGTCGTTGCGCTCCGCTTCACCGTGCACCAATACGTCCAGCCCGCAACGCTCCTGCTCTTCCACCGCCAGACGGATCTGGTCGCGTATGGTCTGTTGATAATCGACCTCGGACACTTCGCCGGCTTTATAAGCCTTGCGTGCTCGACGAATCGCGGCGGTTTGCGGAAAGGAGCCAATGGTGGTGGTTGGCAGCAGGGGGAGGTTCAGGTGCTCCCGTTGCAATTTGGCGCGCACCCCATAAGGTGATCGCCGCGATAAATCACCTGACTTCACCTGCTGAAGGCGAGTCTGAACCTCCGCGTCGATCACTTTCAGTGATGTCTGACGACTGATGATGGCCGCACGATTCGCCGCCAGGGCGGTCGCGACCGACTTGCGCCCGGTGTTGAGGGCAGTTTTCAGAAGCTGTAGCTCCTGCAACTTTTGCCTGGCGAAACTGAGCCAATTGCGGATTTCGGGGTCCAGCTCAGTTTCCAGTTCCAGGTCCACCGGCACATGCAACAGCGAGCAGGAGGGCGCCAGCCAGAGTCTGTCCTGTAGTTGTGCCTGTATGGGCTCCAGCCAGTCCAGCAGTGCATTCAGATCCGATTTCCAAATGTTGCGGCCGTCTATAACCCCCAGCGACAGCACCTTGTGCACGGGAAGTGCATCCAGCACGCGACCGACCTGATCGCGCCCGCGTACGGCGTCGATATGCAGGCCCGCCACCGGCAGACGCAGCGCGAGGCTGAGGTTGTCCAGCAGTGGGCCAAAATAGGTTGCTAGCAGGGGCTTGATGGAGGCTGTCTGTAACTTGTGGTAGGTCCTTTCGAAGGCCCGTCTCCACGGCTCAGACAGATCCAGTGCGAGAATCGGCTCATCGATCTGTACCCAGGTGGCGCCGGCGTCCGCCAGAACGTTGAGCAACTGCCGGTAAACCGGAACAAGGCTTTCCAGCAGTGCGAGTTTGTCGACGGTGCTGTCTTTGCATTTGCCCAGCCAGAGGTAAGTCAGAGGGCCCAGGATGACGGGCTTTACCGCGGCTTGCTGATGCTGTGCTTCCTCAATCTGGTGCAGAAGTAGATCGGCATGCAGGCTGAAATGGGTGTCAGAATCGAATTCCGGGACCAGATAATGGTAGTTGGTGTCGAACCACTTGGTCATTTCCGCGGCGTGCCGTGGCTCCCCCGACGGTGCCCGACCGCGAGCGACGCGAAAGTAATCGTCCAGCAAATTGTTGCAACTACCGTCAGCAAAACGGCCGGGAACATTGCCCAGCAAAAAACTGGTATCCAGGACGTGATCATAAAAGGAAAAATCACCTACCGGCACCCAATCCAGCGTTGCCTGCTGTTGCAGCTGAAGATGGTCCCGGCGCAGGTCGTGGCCGACTTTCAATAATTCTTCAAGGGTCAGGGTGTTGCGCCAGTAGTCTTCGCAGGCGAACTTCAGTTGCCGGTGGGCGCCTACGCGGGGAAAGCCAAGGTTGTGGATCAGTGCCATGATGAATGTCTCCAGTCAGATGTGCGCACTTTACTTTGGCTAAAACATGAATAAAAATGATAAGTTTTCAATAATACATGAGTGCGATTCATGATAGAGCCGATCCATCTACGCCTGTTGCAGGCCTTGCACGTGCACGGAAGCCTGGCTGCCGCCGCCGAGGTTATGTGTCTGACACAGTCGGCTCTGTCTCACTCCATTCGTAAGCTGGAGCAGGATTACAATCTGCGTATATGGCAGCGTGATGGGCGCAAGTTGCGGCTGACTCAGGCAGGGTTCTATTTGCTTCAGCTAAGCGAACATGTACTGCCGCTGCTGGATCAGGCCGATGAGACGCTGCGCGCATACAGCGACGGCAAACGCGGCAAGTTGCGCATTGGCATGGAGTGCCACCCCTGCTACGAATGGTTGCTAACGGTGGTGGAACCCTTTTTGAAGCGATGGCCGGACGTGGACCTGGATGTGATACAACGCTTCCGCTTCAACGGGCTGGAGGCCTTGCGGAACCACCAAATCGATATGTTGATTACCAGTGATCCCATTCAGGACGAGGGTCTGATCAATACGGGCGTATTCGATTACGAATTGCAACTGGTGGTCGCGGATGGGCATGCCTTCGCTGGTAAAGAATGGGTCGAAGCCGGGGACCTGCAGGCCGAAATACTCTATACCTTTCCGGTGGCGAGGGACCGGTTGGATGTATTCACCCGCTTTCTGGTCCCCGCCGGTGTAGAGCCCAGGCACCAGCAAACCATGGAGACGACGGAAATCATGCTGCAACTGGTCGCGGCGCATCGCGGCGTCTGCACATTGCCGGGCTGGCTGGTGGAACGCTTTCGGCAAGACTACGCTATTAAAGGCATTGGTCTCGGTGAGCCGGGCGTACATAAAACTCTTTATCTGGTGTACCGACAGCTGGATGCAGCCATCGAATATCTGCGGGATTTCGTAGCTTTGGGGAGGGCAGACACATGAAGCACATGCTCGGATTCCTATGCTGTGCATTTCTGGGCATTTCTTTTTCCGCCCATGCTCTGGTGGTGCTGCAATATCACCACATAAGTGATGACACACCCGCAAGTACCAGCACCTCGCCGGAAGTCTTTGAAAAGCATTTACAGTATCTGGATCGCCATGACTTTGATGTCATTGGCCTCGATAAACTTGCCGAGCTGATACGCCATGGCAAGCCTCTGCCGGACAAGACCGCGGTTATCACCTTCGATGACGGTTATCTGTCTGTTTACAAGGAGGCCTACCCACGCCTGGCAGGTTACGGCTTTCCCTTCGCGGTCTTCATCAATACCCGGCCCCACGATGCAGGAAACCCGCACTTCATGAGTTGGGAACAGATGGGGGAAATGTCTGCCCAGGGCGTCATCTTTGCGAACCATACCGTCAGCCATTCACACCTGATTCAACGCGCCCAAGGAGAAAGCGCATCCGAATGGGAGCAGCGTGTTTGGGGTGAAATAAGCCGCGCGGAAGAGACTATTCATCAGCAACTGCAGCAGCATCACAAACTCCTGGCTTATCCCTATGGTGAATACAATGCCGCATTGAAAAAATTGCTGGACGAAAAGGGATACCTCGCGTTCGGCCAACATTCGGGCCCCCTGTCACTGGATAGTGACAGGCAAGCCCTGCCGCGTTTTCCGTTTGGGGGCATTTATAGTGATCTGAAGGGTTTCACTATCAAAGTGAACACCCTGCCTATGCCGGTGAAATCCGTCCGGGTGCACGACAAGGTGGGTACGGCCTTGCACGAACCGGAGTTGCCGGCGCAAGTGTCACGCCCGAAGTTAGCGCTCACTTTACGCTCTAAAGACATTGCCCGGAGAATCACTTGTTTTGCTTCTGGCCAAGGATCCATTCCGGTCGAGGTGCGGGAAAATCGCGCCGTCGCCCAAGCGCCGAAAGCCTTGCCGGCAGGGCGTAGTCGCTACAATTGCACCGCGCCTTCCGGCGAGGCTGGGCGTTTCTACTGGTATTCGCAGATGTTTATCCGCCGCCAGCCTGACGGCAACTGGTATCCGGAATAAAGTCGCCGCCGGAGCCCTTTAAGAAGTTTAAGAATCCTCTCCGCCAAAGTGTTGACAACGCTGTCAATCAGCGTTAATGTCATGCCCAACCATAGCAACACTGGGTTCATTGGCAGGTTTGTTGGCCTCGAGGCCATAGCCGTCGTTGTGTTGGGAGGCCAAGCGGGGTATTGGCCAACAAATGATCCGTAAAAATAATCGTCAGAATAATAGGGGAAACACATGTCTGCGAATTTAAAAAATGCAATTCGTGCAATCAATAAAACAGCTCTACTCTACGGCTCAGTAAGCACACTGGCGCTGGCGGGTATGGCTGGTGTAGCTCATGCGCAAGAAAATAGTCTTCAAACCGAGGAGGTTTTGGTAACTGGTATACGTGGTTCACTCGAACAGGCTGTGGCTATCAAACGCGATGCGACTTCGATTGTTGATGCTATTTCAGCGGAAGATGTCGGTAAATTTCCCGACAGCGATGTAGGTGAGTCTCTCGGCCGTATTCCTGGTGTGACCGTAGGCCGTGACTTTGGTCAGGGTGCCTCGGTTTCTATTCGTGGTGCTGCACCACAGATGACCTTGACCCAGTTGAACGGTCAAAACGTTGCCTCTACCGGATGGTATGATCAGAAGTCAATTGACCGCAGCTTTAACTATTCGTTGCTGCCTTCACAGTTGGTTGGCGGAATTGAAGTATATAAAGCATCCCAAGCCGACCTTAACGAAGGTGGTATTGGTGGTACGGTAATTGTGAAAACCCGTAAGCCGCTAGAACTGGATGCCAATACCGCGTTTGCTGGTGTCAAAGCTCGCACCGGTACCATTAGTGATGAACTGTCTCCTGAACTTTCTGGCCTATATAGTTGGAAAAACGACTCCGAAACCTTTGGCGTTTTGGTGGCGGGTGCCTGGGAAGATTCAGATTATGTACGCCGTGGTGTCGAGTCTGATTACCAGTGGTCAGGTGATGTTGAGCCTTCGACCTTTGTTCAGGAGCGCGAGCGCACTGCGCTGGATGCCAATGTACAGTTTGCGCCGACTGACGCCTTGAATTTTAACCTGCACGTGCTGTCGCTGGAGCTTAATGCCGATAACATCGGCACTAATATGTATATTTTCCCATCTTTGGCCAGCACATTCCACTGTGATCAAACCAATGCTGCCGGCGCTTGTGTTGTCCAGGTAGTCGATGAGGCGATCCGCGGTGATCTGGCTGAAGGTTGGGCCAGTGGTGCTCCGGACTCCGAGACTTTTGTTCAATCATGGGGCCGTGTTGCTTCAATGAGTTCCGACACCTATGATCTGAGTGGTGAATACGTCGGGGACAACGTCACTATCAGCGGTAGTATTGGTATGACTGAGGCTGAAGGTGGCACCGACATGACCACCAACTTCCAGTATTACCCGAGCACCGGTAGTCCAATGTCATTGTGGGCAGGTACTGTCGACGCTACAGGCAAGCAGATTAAGATCCACACCACTAACGACCCGAGCATGACTCTTGATGATTTGCAGGCAACTACGAGCCCGCAATCATGGGCCGTCGGCAAGGGGCCAAATAGCGATGAAGAAACCTATGCTCAGCTGGATGTTGAGTTTGAGCTGGACTTGGGCGTTATTACCACCTTTAAAGCCGGTATCCGCACAACCGATCATGATGTAGAGAATTCTGTCTATAAAGGTGATTTTATTGACGACGATACCGGCCTCTCTACCGTCGTTACTGTAGACACTGCGTCGCTGTACAACGGTACCTACGAAGTGGGTCCGGACGGCTGGACTGCACCTGAACCTGACCTGGATGCTATGATCGCGGCCACCAAAGATAGCCTGGATGCATGGGTCGAACACCGCTCCGGTTATTCAATGCTTAATGAAAAGAACAATGCCCTTTACGGTATGTTCACGTTTGAAGGTGAGCGCTATAGAGGTAACTTTGGCCTGCGTTATATTGCTACTGATGTTACCCGCAGCCAATACGAGTTGGATGGCACGGCTCTTCAATCTGGCGATGTTGCCGCTAACAATGGGTTCAGCTACAGCTTGACGGACCATGAAGCCGACTACGATGACGTGTTGCCTAGTCTTAACGTAACGTACGACTTGAATGAAGATTTCGTATTGCGCTTCGCCGCCGCTCAAGCCATTAGTCGTCCCAACTATGACGATATGATTGTCACTTACGCTGGTTATAACGATGACCGCACCAACAACCAGGTCTATAAGCTGGGTTCTGAAGGTTTGTTGCCGATGAAGTCTACCCAAGCGGATATCAGCCTAGAGTACTACTATGGTAATGGCAATCTGGTTTCGGCGACGCTCTTCCGTAAGTCAATCGATGACTTTGTCGCTAGCGATATTAGTGATCCCGGTCAGGCGATTGGTGTGGTTGATCCTAACGGTGGTACCGTTAACGGCGGTGACAACTGGGTTATCGATACGAAACTAAACGCTGACGATGCTAAACTCACCGGTATTGAGTTGCAGTTGAATCATGCGTTCGACAATGGCTTTGGTGTCGTAGCTAATTATACTTACGTAGATGCTGAAGTCCCGGCCTATACTTATCCTGACGGAATTCCGTTGTTTACGGGGTCTTCAGAAAACAGTGCTAACCTAGTCGGTTACTGGGAAAATGACACTTTCTCGGCTCGTGCGGCTTATAATTGGCGCTCTAAGTACATGGTCCGTGAAGGTGCCTTCTACTATGGTAACCGCATGCACGATGACTTTGGCTCACTGGACTTGAGCCTAGGTTGGAATGCGACAGATAGTATTGCTGTCACTTTTGAAGCGACCAATTTGCTTGCTGAGGACGATGTCCAATACGGTGCGGCTGATGTATCTGCTGCGGCTGATGGCATAAAAATTCCATTGCTTGAAGGCTATCCGGCTTGGTCGTTTGAAGGTGAGACAAGCTTTTTGTTGGGCGTAAACTTCAGGTACTAATGGCTGAGTAGAGGAAAAAGCCCAGCTTATGCTGGGCTTTTTTATGCCCCCTCATTCTGTTCAATGACTCGAGTGCTTGTGCGAGGTTTGGTATGAAAATTAAACGAGTTGCGATTGTGGGTGGCGGGACAGCGGGGTGGATGGCAGCCAATCACCTGGGAGTGGAGCTGAATGGAGACCCCGAAATTGAAATCACGCTTGTCGAATCAAAAGATGTGCCCGTTATGGGCGTTGGTGAGGGAACTGTTCCCCACATTAGAGCGACGTTACAAAAATTTGGCATTTCAGAACTGGAGTTGATCGCATCATGCGACGTAACCTTCAAACAGGGTGTCAAATTTGCTAATTGGCTCGATGCAAAGACTCACGGCAGCAATAACTTCTATTACCATCCCTTCGACCCACCGTATCCTTCGGGTTATGATCTTACCAATTACTGGTTGAACAACAGGGGCTCGATGGAGTTCGCTGAATTAGCTGAATCTTACAATATCGCGGAATTAAAAAAATCTCCAAAACAAAAAAGTTCACCCCCTTATCAAGGGGTGGTGGATTACGCTTATCATTTTAATGCGGCCAAATTTTCCGAATTATTGGCAAAAAATGCCTGTGATAGATTCGGCGTTAAACATATTTTTGAAACCGTCAATCGTGTTGAAAAAAATAACGATGGAAGCATCAAGAGCCTGGTGTACAACAGCGGCACAGAGCAGGCGTTTGACTTCTATGTTGATTGCTCGGGCTTCGCTTCGTTACTTATAGACAAAACTCTAAAAGTTCCCTTTGTGGATAAATCTGCGCAAATCATGACGGATACGGTATTGGTGTACCGTCAGGCGCTATCCGATAATGAAGAATTATCTCCCTATACGCTGTCGACGGCCCATCAGAGTGGGTGGGTTTGGGAGATACCGCTCACCAGTCGCAAAGGCTTTGGCTTTGTCTACTCTTCGCAATTTATGAGTGAAGACAAAGCGGTTGAAAAATTTTCACGCTATGTAGGCAAGAATCTTCAAGGTGAAGATGTCAGGAAGGTGCCAATGAAAATTGGATATCGTGGGTCATTCTGGCAGAGTAACTGTGCTGCTCTGGGCTTGGCGCAAGGATTCGTCGAGCCCCTTGAGGCAACCTCGATATTGGTTACGGACTTCTCCGCGCAGTTGCTCGCTAGAAAGTTCCCGCGATTCACCCATGATATGGAACGCCTTTCTGCGCACTGCAATACGTTGGTAAGCTATACTTGGGAACGTGTGATCGACTTTGTTCAGCTTCACTATTTTGCGTCAGATAGACGGGATTCTGAGTTTTGGCAAGTTAACACCGAAGAGGCAGCCATATCTGATGTACTGAAAGAGCGTTTGGCAATGTGGAGGCTACAGCCACCCCAGAAGTTCGATTTTTTTAGCCGTTTTGATATATTTGGACCTGAAAACTATCAGTACATTCTCTACGGAATGAAATACCCCACCCAAGCAAATGCAGTTGGCGCTTCGACAGCGGCGCAATCGCAGCGGTTAGTCGACAATGTTAAGATTAAATCACTACAAATGTGTGAGGCCTTGCTCTCACATCGGGAGTGGCTAACTGAATTGAAGAAAGCGATGAGCAAACAGTAAGTCGACCATTGAGCGGTTTTGTTGCTACGGGTGCTCGTAGCTGATACTGCAGTAGAAGGTGTTCTATGATAAGTGAAAATTTGGCCGTGAAAACGACTTGTCTGGGTGATGAGAAGAATAAAGTTATCATCATTGATGACGTCTTAACGGATCCCGTTAAACTGGTAGAGTATGCGGCGAGCATAAATTTTCCACCGGCCCCTTGGCTTCGTCAGCGGAAAGGATACCCAGGTATAAGGGCGGACCTGCCGGTTGGCAGTATTGAGCCGTTGATTATTAAAATTAAGGAAATTATTGAAGCGAAATACGATATACCACCAAGCGCCTCCCGGATTTCCTGTCAGTCTTCCTTGTGTATGATGACGGTGCCTGAGTCGGAACTGGGGCCGTACCAGCTTATTCCTCATTTCGATACATCAAGACAATATTACTTTGCTGCGCTTCTTTACCTTTGTGGAGAAGAGCACGGGGGTACCGCTTTTTACCGTCACAATAGCACCGGGTATGAATCGATTGTGCCCGAACAGAGCGAGGATTATCTCGACCATTGTTACAAGGAGCTTAACAGTCGCAAGCTCGAAAAGCGCTACTTTTCCGAGTCCGATGATTACTACACAAAAATTGGTTTTGTCCCCGCGCGTTTCAACCGCCTGGCTATATACAAGGGCTGTTTACTACATTCGGCTAATGTTGTTTCAGATATCAGTATCAGCTCTGATCCTCGTGCGGGCCGCCTCACGGCCAACTTGTTTTATAGCTTCGACTAAAATTTGTTCGCCAGGCACGTCATGGTATTGTTATTTTTGGTATATCGAGATGGGTCGATGTAACGCGGAATATTTTTGAGATATTCCGCTTCCGGTAGACATCAAGGCGTCGTGGAATCATTGGCTTGACTAGCGCCACTCCAAGCCCGCACCTTATGCCCCTTAACCGCATAAAAAAGTATAAACAGATAACACGGAATCATTATCCAATAAGCTGTTTGTGCATCGCCTGAAGTGTCCGACAGGTAGCCGTACAGCAAGGGCAACAGGGCTCCGCCGGAGATGCCCATAATTAACAGGGCTGCGCCGGAGGGGGTGTGCTTGCCGAGGTCGGTCAGGGCCAGGGGCCATATGGCAGGCCATACCAGTGCGTTTGCAAGGCCGGCCAGAGCCAGGAACATGACACTGTTGGGTACGGTGGCTATGCCCACCCAGCCAAACAGGATTTCGGAGATGAGGTGGCTTTCATTGGAGCTGACCAGAATGCCGATACAGAATAAGGCGCCGAAGACGGCGGACAGCAGCAAGGCCTGACTCTGGTTGATCAGCCGGGGAATGGTAATCATGCCGAGTATATAGCCCACAACCATAAAGGCCATGGTGTAGGAGGTAAGCGAGCCGAAGTGATCGACGCCAACATGCTTGCCGTAGAGTCCGATGGTATCGCCAGCGATTACTTCCACGCCGACGTAGAAAAACAGTGCAATGGCACCGAGTACCGCCTGGGGATATTTGAGGATGCCCCAGTGGCCATTTCTTTCTTCAAGTGCTTCTTCGAGTTTGCTTTCTTCTTCCTGAATATCGGGCAGCGGGGAGAACATCACCGCCGCCGCCAAAAGCACCAGGATCACAGCCATACCGATATAGGGCGCCACCAGTCGGCTGGCGAGCTCGTTCAATTTATCCTGCTGTGCGACCTGGCTCAATGCGGCCATACTTTCTTCGGAAAATTCGTGCATACCGCTGAGAATAAGGGCAGTAAAAACCACCGGCCCAGCGATGCCCGCTCCTTTGTTCAGCAGGCCCATAATGCTGATGCGTACGGCGGCGGTTTCATTCGGCCCCAGGCGTACCACATAGGGGTTTGATGCTGTTTGCAGAATGGTCAGGCCGGTGCCCATGATGAACAGTCCAGTAAGGAAGAGCGCGAACACGCGAGTGTAGGCGGCGGGTATGAATACCAATGCGCCGACGGCGATCAACAGCAATCCAATCATCATGCCCTTTCTGTAGCCGGTTCGCTGTAGTACCGCAGCTGCGGGCAGAGCCATAACGGTGTAGGAAATATAAAAAGCGAAGGTGACGAACAGGGCCTGAAATTGTGTGAGCTCGAGAGCAATTTTCAGGAATGGAATCAGGGAGCCGTTCAGCCAGGTGACGAAGCCGAAGATAAAAAACAAGGAGCCTATGATTGCCATAGGGATGACATAGCTGCTTTTGCTGGGGTTTTGCATACTCATTATTTTACCCATTTGTGATTATTTTAGATTCACGCAATCTTATCACATGAAGCCGCCGAAGACAGTCTTTGCGAGGGTGAAATTCACTGAGAGTCGACCCATTGATGCCTGGTATAGGAGAGACCCGTTCCGCCTAAAGGTGATCCCTGGGGATAATCTTGTCCCAGTTTTTGGAGAAAATACGTTTATTACTTTCATAGGCATCCAGCTCGGCTTGCAGATAGAAATTGGTCTCGTCGGAGGTCAGGCGTGTGCGGGTAAGTACGCGGGTCCGCCAATCGCCACGCTTAAAACCCCGGACGGTTCGTGTCTCACCGCTGACGGATCCATAGTCATTGTCCCGGGAGCGATACCATTCAAAGGTGGCACTCTCGATTTCCGCTTCCGTTTCGTGAATCAGCTGCGTGCCTCGGTCGTTTATCACCTCGAGCTCAGACAGACTTTCAGCAAGGTCCCGATGCACATACCAGTTGTGCTTTCCGGGTTGGATCAGCGTGGTCTCCAACGGCGGCGCGCCTTCCGGTGGATCGAAGAGCCTTAGCCCGCAGTCCTCCGGCTGGGGATCCCGAACCGGTAACTGTAAATGGCATTTGCGCAGATCCAGCTCCAGTTTAACTGGCTTCGGCGAGGGCCATGCCAGGGGCCAGTATGAGGTGGACAGGGCCAGTCGAATGCGGTGACCTCGCGGGAAAATCTGGGCGATGTTATTGAGCTGCACGCGCGCCGTGTACCAGTGCCCAGGCTCCAGATATTCAGGCGTCTCGTTGGAGTTGCGATGAGTGAGGTTGAGTAGTCCGAAGGTGACCCGGGTCGCGCTGCCATCTGGCTGAATGTCCGAGAGCCTGGCGGCGATCTGTGCCACCGGCTGGTCCACGGCGAAACAAACCTCAACAACAGCGGCACCCAGTATCTCGATCGGTTCGTTCAGTTCGGGGCTGTCGAAGATCAGCGCACCGCCGTCCTCCTGTCGCTGGTCGTCGGGCAGGTCTGGTGCTGCGGCATAGGAACACCATTTCCCGGCAAAATAGCCGAGCACCAGGGGTGACTGCAGGCTGGCGATGGCTTCGCTGCCGTTTTCGCCGGAAACGCTGCCCGGAGCCAGCAGTCGATTACGCTCCACCGGCCAGGTCTGCCATTCCACGTTGGCGGCTGGCCAGAAAGGCTCTGCGACCCAGTATCCGGATCGGCTGGTGTGCAGCGGAGTTGGCGGAACGCTGCCCTGCATCCAGCAGCGCAGCATGGGTTCGTCCATGATGCCCGTGTCCACGCCTTTGAGCCAGTGGTCAAACCAGCGTCGCACTTCTTGCAGAAAACCGATGGCAGGGCCTGGTATACCCAAATGGGGATACTTGTGGCCCCAGGGCCCCACCAGTCCCTTGCGCGGGACCTGCAAATGCTCCAGCAAACGGAACACCGCGTTGGTATAACCGTCGGCCCAGCCACTGATGGCAAAGACCGGGCACTGAATGCGGCTGTAACTTTCGCAGACGGAACCGGCTTTCCAGAAATCGTTGCGGCGTTGATGTCTCAGCCAGATATCGAGCCATATACCACTTTCCTCCATCCGTTGCAGCCACATATCGCGCCAGCGGGGACCGGCGATCTCAGGATCCGGCGGGCAGCTGTTGAAGGCGAACATGACGGTGGATTCGGAAAGGTTGTCCGCCAGCAGACAGCCGCCCATGTAATGCATGTTGTCGGCATAGAGGTCATCAGTCGCACAGGCGGCGATAATTGCCTTGAGCGCGGGTGGTTGACGGGCGGCAATCTGCAATGCGTTGAATCCACCCCAGGAAATGCCGAGCATGCCGACTTTCCCGTTGCACCAGGGCTGGTCCGCGATCCACTGAATGGCCGCCACGCCGTCCGCCTGTTCCTGTTCCAGATACTGGTCGCGCAGAATGCCGTCTGAATCGCCGCTGCCGCGCAGGTCGACTCTGACACAGGCATAACCGTGCGCCGCGAGGTATGGGTAGTTGATGGTGTCGCGCTCCCGGGTGAGGTCGCGTTTGCGGTAGGGGATATATTCGATGATGGCGGGGACCGGATTGTTGACGGCACCTTTTGGCAGCCAGAGTCTCGCGGCCAGCCGTTCACCATCGGGCAGCTTTATCCATTCATTTTCAATGATTTCGATTTGCTGAGGCCAATCGGTCACTATGTTGAACGGTGGCTGACTCAAGGAAAAACTCCTCTTCTGCGTGAATATATTCCTTTAATTGCTCGGTTTTTAGCTGCTAGGCTCTCAGTTACTAGACTTATAGTTGCTAGACAAGGGCGTAAAATCAAACGGCAACCGTGCCGATGCCTGTCGGTACTTCTGCTCCAATTCGTCCCGGCTCTGGGCGGCGATCAGAATATCCGCTATCACATAGCTATAGGGATCCTGTTCCTTCATTTCGGCCAATTGCATGCCCTGTTGCAGCCGGGGGTATACAAGCGTATCCGGTTGTTCTTTCTGGAAAGCTTCGATATCTGCCTGCTCGGGAACCTGCGTCGCAATCATGTTGCGTTTGTCGTAGCGTCTGTGAAGAAACTTTGCGGCACGTTTGAAAGGGCCCATGCTCTGATCAAAGTGCGGCTGTTCCCCCAGAGCCACGCTGATGGCGACTTCATGATTGGACATGCCCTTCACTTTCTCGAAGAGGTAGGAGTGGGATTGCGAAATACGTGGATTGATCTCCACTATCCAAAGTTTATCGGTTTCCCTGTTCCAGAAAAACTCGATATTGAAGCAGCCGTTGTCAAAACCAATCTGCTTCATGACCTTGTCGCAGACTTCAATGGCGCGGTTCTGAACCGATTCCGGTGCCGTACTGGGATATTCATAACGTTCAAAACTTTTGCCATTTTCACCGATCACCATGTCAATCAGCCCATGCACATGGCACTCGCCCTTCTGAACATAACCTTCCGGTGCAAACTCCATTCCGGTGATATATTGCTCCGCAATCATGGTATTGCCGTCAATATTTTGCAGCTCCACAGGCAACTGGATCCGGTGCAGAATGTTGTTGAAAGGATCGCCCAGTGTTTTGATGGTGCGCCGGGTTTCCGCCATGGCATTTTCAAAATCTTTGGCATTGTTGATCCGAAAGCCGAGCATGGAGCTGTAGCCTTTTACCGGCTTTATCCAGAAGGGAAAGTCGAGAGTGACTTTATCCAGTGCCTGATCGTCGAATGGATCAACGGCGCAAAAATCCGGCGTATTTTCAGGTGCCGCCTTTTGTTGTTCCAACCGACTCCAGTATTTGTGATCGCATTTCAATAGTGATGCCAGGGATGGAGCTGGCAACCTGTATTCGGCACAGAGGATGCTGTGTATGGAGGTAACAGGAAAGTCCCAGTGACAGACGATGCCGTCCACCGTGTCAAATTTGTCGAGAATGGCCCGAGCTCTGTCCAGCATTTGGTCAATATCGTAGCTATCGAGATTGATAAGCTCTTCGGAACTCAGCAATCCGTGAATGCGCACATGACAGGCGTCATTAATATCCAGCACGTCCTGCTGGTGCTTTTCATCGTGACCGAGTATGAAAATATTTTTCCGGCGAATGCCGGGAGCAGGATGGAGATTATCCGGTAATGACATGACGCCTCCGCGATGGATGTTCCATGGTACGGGCTAATGTAGTGGAAGGTTCGCGCCGCTGGTAATTTTGGACCCCTGGGGTGGACCTCGGTTCCGGTTCCCTATTAGCCGCTGGCACAGTGGATACTTCGGCTAAAACATTGCATGACGCAGTGGTTGATCTCGAAATTAGTGCCGGCAGCACAACGGGCAAGGGCTTTTATGAAGCAACACCAGCAACGGGTTTTTACAATCATTGTCCTCTTCGCGATGCTTCCCGCGCTGGCTGACGCTAGCCAAAAGCCGGACGCCGCCAAGGAGCTTGCTCAGCAGGACGAATCCGTTGCGGCGGAAGTGCGGGAGACGGCGCGCCAGGATCAGCTCATCGAAGAAAAACTGAATGCGCGCCTTGCGCGGGTGGAATCCCTGGGAAAGGTTGAGGTGGAGGTGACGGCGGGCCTGGTGACGCTGACCGGGCTGGTGGATGACCAGCCCGACCGGGCGCTGGCGGCTCAGCTTGCCGGAAAGCTCGAGAATGTGGTTGCCGTGGACAACCGCCTGCAAATCGACACGGCCCTGGACCGACGCCTGGCGCCTGTGCTGGTGGACGGCTTGATGCGTCTCAAGCGTCTGGTCATGACTCTGCCGCTGCTGTTGGTAGCGGCAGTCATTATCTTCGCGGCTGATTGGCTGGGTCGTCTGATCCGGAGTTGGCAGTGGCCCTACCGGAATTTCCGCAATCCCTTTCTGGCGGATTTGCTGCGGCAGGCTCTACGCGTAGCGGTGCTTGGTGCAGGGATACTCGTCGCTCTCAATCTACTGGGCGCAACGGCTCTGGTGAGCGCGGTGCTGGGCGCGGCGGGTATTGTCGGGCTCGCATTGGGTTTTGCCTTTAAAGACCTGGTGGAAAACTATATCGCCGGTATTTTGCTCAGTCTGCGGCAGCCGTTTGCGCCCCACGACCACGTAGTGATCGAGGGCCATGAGGGCCGTGTGGCAGCATTGACTTCCAGGGCAACGTCGCTGATAACGCTGGATGGTAACCATTTGCGGCTGCCCAATGCGCTGGTGTTCAAGAGTGTGATTCTCAATTACAGCCGCAATCCGATCCGGCAATTGAATTTCGATATCGAAATAACCATGTCGGAAGACATCGGGCGCACTCAACAATTAATTCTCGATGCACTCGGCAATACGCCCGGGCTCCTCCAAACGCCGCCGCCCTCAGTGCTGGTCCGCCAATTGACGGCGGCAGGTGTCAGCCTGCACTGTGCGGGATGGATGGACCAGGCCCGGTCCAACTTTGCCAAGGTGAAAAGCGAGGCTATCCATCGGGTGAAAAATGCGATCAAAGGCGGTGAGCCGGCGATACCAACAGACAGTGTAGAGGTTGAGCCGGATGTTTCGGTGGAAACCTACATCAAGGAACAGGTCGATGTTGAAAGCCGCACCCACGCGGATGACAACCTGCTTCGTAAGGATGCACCGCGGGAATAGCAGCTCTACTCAGCGGTTGAGTTTTTGCAACTCCCGCGCCGCCTGCTTGGCGAAATAGGTGAGCACGCCATCGGCACCAGCGCGCTTGATACACAGAAGCGATTCCAGAATCACCTTGTCCGACAGCACGCCCTGCTGAATGGCTAACATATGCATGCTGTATTCGCCGCTTACCTGATAGACGAAGGTCGGAACCTTGAACTCATCCTTAACACGGCGCACGATATCCAGGTAAGGCATGCCAGGCTTGACCATCACCATATCGGCGCCTTCGTCGAGGTCCATGGCAATTTCCTGTAGGGCTTCATTGCTGTTGGCCGGGTCTATCTGGTAGGTATATTTATTGGCGGTACCCAGGTTGGCGGCGGAGCCCACGGCGTCGCGAAAAGGCCCGTAGTAACTGGAGGCATACTTGGCGGAGTAGGCCATGATCTGGGTATTGATAAAGCCCTTGCTGTCCAGTTCTTCGCGAATGGCACCGACGCGGCCATCCATCATGTCCGAGGGCGCTATCACATCCGCGCCGGCCTGGGCACAGACCAGGGCCTGTTTGCGCAGCACCTCCACGGTTTCATCATTGAGTACGTAATTTTGATCGTCGATAATGCCGTCCTGCCCGTGGGTGGTGTAGGGGTCCAGGGCGCCGTCGCAGATAATGCCCATCTCCGGGTGCTTGGCCTTGATGGCGGCCACCGCCCGGGGCACCAAGCCATCCGGGTTGAACGCCTGCTCGCCCATCAGTGTCTTCAGTGAAGGGTCAATATTCGGAAAAAGCGCAATGGCGGGAATGCCGAGCTGGTGCAGCTCGTCCACTTCGCGTTCCAGCTCGTCGATGGACAGACGTTCGATCCCGGGCATGGAGGCCACTGGCTCACGCTTATTTTTGCCCTCTATGACAAACACCGGATAGATGAAATCGCTGGTGCTCAGTTCATTCTCGCGCACCAGGCGCCGGGAAAAATCGGCATAGCGGTTGCGGCGCATGCGGGTGTGGGGAAAACGGCGGGTCATGACAGTCTCCAGTTGAAAGCGTCAGCCAAAACACCAGTTTAAGGCGCAAGGCTTGTACAATAAAGCCCCTCGTTTCATTAAGTTTACATAAGGAGATTCCGGCATGGGCTTACTGGTAAAAGGCGAATGGCAGGATCAATGGTACAACACCGAGAAAACCGGTGGTGAATTCGTGCGCGAGGATGCCCAGTTCCGCAACTGGATAACGGCGGACGGCAGTGCCGGCCCCACCGGTGAGGGCGGTTTCAAAGCCGAACCCGGCCGTTATCACCTCTATGTCTCCTATGCCTGCCCCTGGGCGCATCGGACCCTGATATTCCGCAGTTTGTTGGGGTTGCAGGATGTGATTGGGGTGACGCCGGTTCACCCGCATATGCTCAGCAACGGCTGGGAATTCACGCCCGACAGCAGTTTCGGTATAAAGGGCGAGCCTCTTTATGGCCTGGATTATCTCCACCAGCTCTATACCCGCAACAAGGCGGATTACTCCGGCCGGGTAACCGTGCCGGTGCTCTGGGACAAACAGCGGGAAACCATCGTCAACAATGAATCCGCGGACATCATCCGTATCCTCAATTCCGGTTTTGCCGGACTGGCGAAAAGTCCACACGATTTTTATCCGGAATCCTTGCGCGACCAGATCAACGCCATCAACGACAAGGTCTACAACAATATCAACAATGGCGTTTACCGATCAGGCTTCGCCACCCGTCAGGACAAGTACGAAAAGGCCTACAAACATCTATTTGCCGCGCTGGATGAGGTGGAGGCCATTCTGGATCGTCGGGCCTTTCTGGCGGGAGATCAGATCACCGAAGCCGATTGGCGACTGTTCACCACGCTGATACGCTTCGACGCGGTTTACTTCGGCCACTTCAAATGCAACCGCCAGCGCATCGCGGATTTTTCAAATCTGTCCAACTATCTGCGTCAGCTCTACCAGTGGCCCGGCGTGGCGGAAACCGTGCATCTGGACCATATCAAGCATCACTATTACTACAGCCACGACACCATCAACCCCACCCGCATAGTGCCGGTGGGACCGGAACTCAAACTGGATGAGCCCCACAATCGGTAGTGCCGAGGCTATAAGCCAGATTCCCGTCGCACCTGCTCCAATTGATCGCACAGGAGTTCCGCGCCCTGCAAAATGCGCAAACTGTGGCGCTGGATAATATCCGGTGGAATGGAAAACAGATGGTTATTTTTTACGGCCCGCAGGCTCGGCCATTGCTTCCAGTCATCCAGCCATTCGGGCCGTTCGCTGCCACTGCCGCTGGCAATAATAACCTGCGGGTTTTGTCGCAGCACCGCCTCAATACCGACACGGGGGGCGAGATTGGATAACGCTGCAAATACGTTGCGCCCACCGCAAAGACCGATGACATTGGACACGATATGTTCACCATTCAACGTCATCATGGGCTGATGCCAGATTTCATAAAAAACTGTGACGGGCGCGGCGTCGCCATACCGCGCCGCCAGCTTTCGCAGCCCGTCGCGAAACGGCTGGATACTTTTTCGTGCGACCGCTTCCGTTGCTGTCAGTTGGGCCAGCTTCTCGATATTGTCCGCGATATCCCCAATGACTCGCGGCTCGCTTAAAAAAAGCGTGAATCCCAGGTTTTCCAGATGTTCCAGTGCCGCCAGAGGATTGCCGCTTTTCCAGCCGACAATCAGATCCGGCCTCGATGCGGTAATACGCTCAAAATCCAGATGTTGGTAGCTGCCAATTTGGGGAATTTGCTTTGCCGCTTCCGGGTAATCGCTGAAGGCCACAGTGCCCACAATTCTGTCGCCGGCACCGGCGGAAAATAGCATTTCGGTAATATGAGGCGCGAGGCTGACAATGCGCTGGGCCGGTTGGTTGAGTGCTACCGTTCGCCCGGCATCATCGATGACCTCTATGGGCGCGGCCACCGCCTGCAACGTGGAGATCAAAGCGGCTAGCAGCAGTGCGTAACAGGATTGTTTCATCATCTTCATATGTCTGCCCTTTGAGGCGATTATACTAACCCAAATGCTCGGGTTGCAGCGCCCCGCTTGCCGCTCCATACTCACTCATTACTCATTACTCATTACTCATTACCCAAACATGCAAAAACCCCTGATTCTCATCCCCGGTCTGATCTGTGTCAGTCTGGCAGCCTTGTTGGTCTCACTGACGACCGGCAGCTTGCCATTGTCGTGGGCAGATGTAGTGACAGCGCTTTGGTTTGATGCAGACAGCATTCAGCACAGTGTCGTCTGGGAGCTGCGCCTGCCCCGCGCGGCGGCGGCGTTTGTGGTGGGTGGTCTGCTGGCGCTGGCGGGCGCACTGATGCAGGTATTGTTGCGCAACCCGCTGGCGGATCCGTACATTTTGGGAATTTCCGGCGGTGCCGCCGTGGCGGCACTGCTGGCCATCACCGCCGGTCTCGGCGGTTTCTGGATGTCCGGAAGCGCATTCATGGGCGCCATATTGTCCATGCTGCTGGTCTTCGGCCTGGCCCATGGGCGCGGCGGCTGGAGTACCTTGCGTTTGTTGTTGACCGGCGTGGTGGTCGCTGCCGGCTGGGGTGCCATCATCAGCTTCTTGCTGGCCACCAGCCCGGACAAACAATTGCACAGTATGCTCTTCTGGCTGATGGGCGATCTGGCGAACACCAGTATGCCTCACTGGAGCCTGCTGGTGTTGCTGCTGGGCGTGATCGCCAGCCTGGCGGTGGCACGTCACCTCAATGTTCTATCCAGAGGTGATTTGCAGGCCCGCGCCTTGGGAGTCCCTGTACAGCCCTTGCGGCTGAGCCTCTATTTTCTCGCCTCCCTGCTCACGGCCAGCGCGGTAACCGTGGCCGGCACCGTGGGCTTTGTCGGCCTCGTGGTGCCCCACATGCTGCGCCTGCTCGGCGCCGGTGACCACCGCCTGCTGCTGCCAGGTTCCGTGCTGCTGGGTGGCAGCCTGCTGATGCTTTCCGACACGCTGGCCCGCACAATCATTGCACCCCAGCAACTACCGGTGGGTGTGGTGACGGCATTGATCGGCGTGCCGCTTTACCTGTTTATTCTCAACCGGGGAGCGCGCAGTTTATGAGCCTGCTGTCCTGCACCGATCTCGCCATAGCCATTGGCGGCAAGCGCGTTTGCCAAAACTTCAGTCTGTCATTTGAATCCGGCCAATGCTGGGGCATTCTGGGTCAGAATGGCGTGGGGAAAACCACACTCCTGCACACCTTGGCCAACCTCCGCTCGCCAGATGGGGGAATCGTAAAGCTACAGGATAAACCTGCCAGCGACTGGCCCAGGCACAAATTCGCACAAACAGTGGGTGTGCTGATACAGGACAACCACGATGCCTTTCCCGCTACAGTACTGGAAACCACCCTGATCGGCCGCCACCCATACACGCCCGCCTGGCGAATGGAAACCGATGAGGATGTCGCCCTGGCAAAAGCCGCCCTGCAAGCCGTTGCGCTGGATGGCATGGCCGACCGTCAGGTCGATACCCTATCCGGTGGCGAACGCCAACGCTTGGCGCTCGCCGGCATCCTCACCCAGTCGCCCCAGGCCATGCTACTGGACGAGCCCACCAATCACCTCGACCTGCATTTTCAGATCAGCCTGCTGAACCTGTTTACGCAGCAGGTTCGCGACACCCAAGGCCTGCTGGTGATGACTCTGCACGATATCAACCTTGCCGCCCGCTTTTGTGATCATCTGATTCTGCTACTGGGCGATGGTGAAATTGTCTGCGGTACCACCGGTGACATGCTGTGCGAAGACTATTTGCACCGGTTGTACAGGCACTGCATCGTGGAAATTGAGTCGGACAAGGGACGGGCCTTTTTACCTGGGTAGGGGCAGATGGGAGAGCTATACCTTTCATTGAAGGCCTGAACACCTATGCGATGTAATGGAAATCCGAAAACGTCAGTCGCATCGATATCAAACTGGGCGGTTATCGGTATCAGCGTTACCTAATATGACTATTTCCGCTCTGTGCAAAACGGAACAATCCATATATACAGGCGAGAAGGGCACCTGTGGCATCGGCTATCAAATCAAATATGGTGTCGGTCAGTCCGGATGAATCGCCGAGCATGGGCTTGAGGATTTCTCGATCAAGCAGCTTGTCGATAGTAAACTCCAGAACTTCCCAAAGTGAGCCGATGGCCATCGCAAGGGAAAAGCCGAATGCGCCGGCGAAGGCATAGCGAAGGCGAAGAGGTTTATCATTCGCTGTCATTGTGTTGCCCAGACGAACACCCACGAGAGCGATGACTGCTCCGGCAAACCCGTGTAGAAACAAGTCCCACCAGGCTATTTGGCCAAAGTAATCGCGTAACTCACCCAAAAACAGCCACGCGAAGAGTAGAAGTGACATCAATACCCGTGTATTGGGGGAAAGAGGAATTGGTACGCCCTTGCGGATAAGCAAAGGAACATTCATCAGCACCAGAATGCCGATGCAGGCGATGCCAGCTAGCCAGTGTCGATACCAGAAGGCGGAAACAAAACCTGCGACAACAACGATCTGTGCCGCAAAGTTCAAACGGTTGGTAACTGATGATGTGTTCATTCCCTGTGATATCTCCCGTATCCGGCTGGCAACGCATTAGACCAGAACGCCTGAATTAGTGTCACAGACCAATTGGGCAGATGTGAGACTATATCAGTAGAAAGGCGAGCCAAGTGAAATTGACGCCATCAATGAACAAGTGCAGCCAACCTATTGCCACGGTCGACGGCACGAAATTTGAGAAACCTGGCGAAACCAAATTGAACCTGTGCAGCGGGAGGAGTCATGGCAAAATCCCTCAAGATAAACTTCATTTCAGATGTGGCCTGTCCATGGTGTGCGGTGGGGTGGATGACTGACCAGAGCCGCATCTATAACACCTTCGACGCTCACAGACTATTGCACTGGGCGCGTCTGCAAGGGCGTCAGCAGGCGTTGAAGGAGCGGTTGCTCGCGGCGTATCAAAGTGAGGGACGAGACCCCAGTGACCATGAGACACTGGTGGAAATGGCAGGCGAGGCAGGGCTGGACCTCGACGAAGCGCGCGAAGTGCTTGAAACCGGCGCCTACACAAACGAGGTTCGCCAACGTGAGCAGTTCTGGATGAGCCGTGGTGTAAATGCTGTGCCGACAATCGTGTTCAATGACAGGGAAGCCTTGGTCGGTGGGCAACCGCCGGAGGCGTTTAAGGATGCCATACAAAGGTTGGCAATTTAGGGCCTGTTAACACTAATTCGGTTGTCGCTGTTGTGACTAAAAAGCCACCAATCTAGGCGCGAGGAGTGTGGTTTGGTCACTCCAAATGAGC